>MGME01000025.1:4276-12995 GCA_001796315.1 Chlamydiae bacterium RIFCSPLOWO2_12_FULL_49_12 | reverse complement strand
TATTGTTGCCTACTCCGACAGCTATTTAGACCTTCCCTTCCTGCAAGCTGCAGGAAGGGGAGTGGCCGTGAATCCTGACAGGAGATTACGCGCCTTTTCCAAAAAGGCGCACTGGCCCATTCTTTAGATTTCACCTTTAAGAGTACAGCCGGATTCCGGCGATCAGAAAATTATCTTGTATTTTTGAACACGAATGATTAAAATATGGGTATATTATTGAACATAGATATTCGATTTTATGGCATAGTTATGAACATACCACTCATTATAAGGGGCTTGCAAAAATTATGAAAAGATTAATGGATTGGCATTTGCAGCAATGGAAAATCGGAAGGCATCGCAAACCTCTTTTGCTCCGTGGAGCCAGACAAGTCGGAAAAACATTTGCCGCACGAAAACTCGGAGAGAGTTTTGATCATTTTGTGGAAGTCAACTTCGAATATCTTAAAGAGACAAAAAAAATTTTTGATAAGGATTTGCGTCCCGAGCGGCTTGTACAAGAACTCAGCATATTATTATCCCAGGACATTGTTCCAGGCTCCACTTTGCTATTTTTCGATGAAATCCAGGAATGCCACGAAGCACTGAAATCTTTAAGATATTTTTATGAAGTAATGCCTTCCCTGCACGTTCTTGCTGCAGGCTCTCTATTAGATTTCGCAATTGAAAAAATTGGAATCCCCGTCGGAAGGGTCGAAAGTTTGTATTGTTATCCCCTTTCCTTTTTTGAGTTTTTAGCAGCAACCGGACATTCTCAACTGGCCGGATCCATTTTAGAACATTCAAATCTTGAACCTATTGCTGAGGTGGTTCATCAAAAAACTCTTGAGCTAGTGGGGCATTACCTAGCTATTGGCGGCATGCCTGAAGTGGTCGCTCGCTGGATTGAATCTCGGAGTCCAAGGGAGTGTTTTTCTATTTTTCAACGCCTAATAGACACCTATCGACAAGATTTTGGAAAATATAGCAAAGAACATCAGGTTAAATATGTAACAGAACTGTTCAATGAAATGCCTAGGCAAATAGGCAAGCAGTTTAAATATTCAGCCATTCATGGTGAGTATAAAAAACGGGAATTGGCGCCCGGTCTAGACTTGCTCTGTACGGCAAACATTGTGCACAAAATCCATCACACGGCCGGACATGGATTGCCTTTAGGCGCAGAAAGCAAACCGGAATGGTTTAAAATACTGTTTTTGGACATTGCTCTTTGTCAATCCATTCTTGGACTCAATCTCGGAAGCTGGCTGCTTGATCCCCATCATGAATTTGTGAATAGAGGCGCTATTGCCGAAGCATTCGTTGGACAAGAGCTTCTCTGTTATGCAAGCCCCTATCGCAAACAGGAGTTATATTTCTGGAAGAAAGGAGATCAACAAGCGCAAGCTGAAATCGATTTTTTGTTTGAACATCAAGGCGCAATCATTCCGCTTGAGGTAAAAAGCGGAGATGGCCGCACCCTAAAAAGTCTGCATCTATTCTTGCAAACACACTGCACATCCCCCTACGGGATTCGCTTTTCAGTCCAAAACTATTCTCGGCTAGATCATATCTTTTCTAGGCCGCTTTATGATATTGTCTCTCTTGCACACGAGGACCAAAAAGAGAGCTTATTCCATTTGGTTGCCAGTACCGGGAATTCTATCCGAAACATTCATAAAGAATTAAAAGAGCTCGAACCGTGAAAAAAGGGAAAGTATTTTTTCATCCGAACCGCTAAAATGAGGGTTGATGAAAAAAATTGGGTTTTTTGGAGGTACGTTTGATCCCATCCACTTCGGACATATCAATCTGGCGCTCTCCTTATTAGAAAAGCATCAGCTCGAAGAGGTGATCTTTTGCCCCGCCTTTGTCTCTCCCCACAAAACAGATGCGCCTCCTGTAGCCTCTCCCGAAGAGCGTTTGCAAATGGTAGAGCGCGCCCTTGCTCCTATTTCCGCTTTTACCCTGTCTCGCAGGGAGGTTGAAAGAGGAGGGATTTCCTTTACCGTTGATACAATCAGAGAACTTCGCTCCAGGCGGAGCAAGGAGGAGCGCCTCTTTTTAATTTTGGGGGAGGACGCCCTCGCGATGCTAGACCGGTGGAAAGAGATTGGAGAGCTCCTTGCCCTAGCCCCGCCTCTAATTGGAGGAAGGGGAGAGGAGGTTGCCCTCTCGTCTTTGAGTTTGCCTCCTTTGATGGCACAGGCCGTTAAAGAGGGATGGACAGAAATTCCCATGATGGTTATGAGTAGCACTTTTTTACGTGAGAGGCTTAAAAAAAGAGTCTATTGCGGCCATTTAGTGCCGGCGGAAGTTCTGGACTTTATTTACGAACATAAGCTATATTTAAAATAATTTTATGAGCAATCGAGATCTTAATTATCTCAATCTGATAGCTCAAGCGATTTTTGATAAGAAAGGTTACAATATTCTGGCTCTCGATGTGCGGGGGCTCTCTTCGATTACGGACTATGTGGTGATTGCAGAGGGAAGTGTCGATCGCCATGTGATGGCCCTTGCCCGTTGCATCGAGGAGGAGCTGCGAAAGAGAGATTTGAAACCCCTATATAGGGAAGGCGGCAAGGTTGGAGATTGGGTGGTTTTGGACTATGGTTTTGTGATGGTGCATCTTTTCCAGCCGGGAGTGAGAGAAAAATATTGCCTGGAAGAGCTTTGGCAAGAGGCTAAAATTGTAGATCTTTCAATTCAAGTATGACCGGATTCTGTAAAGCGATGAGACGAAAGGATAAAAAAAGACGTGTTGTTGTGACGGGAATGGGGATTGTCTCCTGCTTTGGAGACGATGTCGATCTCTTCTATGAAAAGCTGCTTTTGGGAACGAGCGGGATAGGGCCGATTGAGAGCTTTTCCGTTGAGGAGTATCCCACCCGTTTTGCGGGCTCCGTCTCTTGCTTTGACCCGGGAGAATACATTGACAAGAAACAGGCGAGGCGCCTGGATCCCTTTTTACAGTACGGCATCGTATCGGGAAAGAGAGCATTAGAATCCGCGCACGTTGCCTTGACGGACTTAAGCTGCTTGGATAAAAGCCGGTGCGGCATCCTTTTGAGTTCCGGGATGGGAGGCCTTCATGTCTTGTGGGAGGGGACCCGGACGATCATCAACAAAGGATATAAAAGGCTGACTCCTTTTTTTATTCCCTACATTATCCCCAATATGGGAGGAGCGCTTCTGGCCATTGATCTAGGCTTCCAGGGGCCGGTCTATTCGATTTCGACGGCCTGCGCGACTTCCAATTACGCCATCTTATCGGCAGCGAACCATATTGAGCGGGGAGACGCCGATCTTATGCTCTGCGGAGGAGCGGAGGCGGCCATCAATCCCATCGGTCTTTCCGGATTTGTCGCCGTGAAAGCGCTTTCCGAGCGCAATGATGCGCCTGAAAAGGCCTCTCGTCCGTGGGACAAGAATAGGGACGGCTTTGTTTTAGGGGAAGGTGCGGGAATGCTTGTGTTGGAAAGTTATGAGCATGCTTCAAAGCGCGGCGCTCCCATTTTGGCAGAATTCCTTGGAGGCGCGCTCAGTTGCGATGCCCATCACATTACGGAACCCGACCCTTCCGGCAGGGGGGTTAAGCTATGTATGGAAAAAGCGCTGGAGGATGCGGGAGTTAGAAAGGAAGAGATCGACTACATCAATGCGCATGCCACATCAACCTTAGTTGGCGATATGTGCGAGGTGAGAGCAATTAAGGATCTCTTTCAAGGCCACTGCTCCCATCTGAAAATGAATGCCACTAAATCCCTGATCGGCCACTCTCTCGGGGCGGCGAGCGCCATTGAAGCAATTGTCACCATCAAGGCGCTCTTAAGCGGCAAGCTGCATCCGACACTTAATCTCGATGATCCCGAGCCCGAGCTCGAAGGACTCGACGCCGTTCCTCACAAAGCAAAAGAGCATAGAGTGCAGGTAGCGATGACCAATTCCTTTGGATTTGGGGGGCATAACTCCTCGTTGATCTTTGCGCAGTTTAAGGACTAGTGCGCATGCAAGAAGAGACCTCCTATGGGATCATTCCTTTTTCTTTGCAAAACGGCGAGTGGAAGGTCTTTTTGATTTTACACAAAGAGGGCAATCACTGGGGCTTTCCCAAGGGGCGCAAAAAGGAAGGGGAGTCCTCAGAGCAGGCAGCGAGCCGCGAGCTTTATGAGGAGACGGGACTTCGCATTGAGAAGTTTTTGTTAAAAGAGTCTCTTTCGGAACAGTATGTCTTCTTGAGAAGCGGGGAGAGGATTTTGAAGAGAGTTTTCTACTTTCCTGCAGTTGTCAACACCGCTTTTTTTTTGCAAAAAGAAGAGATTCTTAAAGGAGGGTGGATGCCTTTTTCCCGAGCGATGGAGACTCTGACCTTTCCTGAGGGAAGAGCTCTTTTTAAGGAGGTGCTTCATGAGCTTCGGCAGCTTCTTTTTCCGAAAGCCTAAAGTGCACGTCTTTCTCAGAGCTTGTTACTATTCTCAAGCTTCCGCTCACAAAAAACGCCCGAAGGGATTTTCACATCAACGCTGCTTTCGAAATCTCACTCAGACGCTTGATTCGAAAAAAGCCTCTTTGACGATTCTTTTAGACACAGCTTATAGGGAAAACGAGCGCCATTACGTTTTGTTGCAAAAGAGCTTTCCCGTTATCGAGATCTCCGAGGGGACCGAAGCCGGCTCTTTCTTGCGTCTTCTTGACTATGTCGAGACGCTCTCATTGGATGAGGAGGCGATCCTCTATTTTGTCGAAGACGACTATCTGCATCGTCCCTTATGGGTCGATGCCCTTTTAGAAGGATTTTCCCTGCCGGGCCCTTCCTATATTACTCTCTATGATCACCGGGATAAGTACCTCCTTTCCCTGTATCCCTTTTTGACAGCGCGGCTCTTTCACACCTCCTTGACTCACTGGAGAACGATCCCTTCGACAACCAATACCTATGCCATGCGCTGCAAGACCCTAAAAGAGCACATGCAGATCCATCGCGCTTTTTCTTTAAATCGCAAGATTACTGCGGATCACGAAAAATTTTGCGCTCTTGCAGAAACAGGGGCGCTTCTCCTCTCCCCCATTCCCGGCTGGTCTACCCATATAGATTGCGAATTCCTCTCTCCTTGCATTGATTGGAAAAAAGAGATGGAAGAAAAATTAAGCGAAAATTAAGATAGCAGAGAATAAAAAGAGGTTTTTTAAAGGAGGAAAAAGATGTATTCCACACAAGTTCTTTATCCTGAACAGACGATCATTCACAAATGGATGAAAGAAGCCGTTACGATCCTGGGCTCTGCCCTTTTGATTGCCCTCTTCGCTCCGGTCTCCATCCGCCTGCCTTTTACTCCTGTTCCCATTGCGATGCAACTGCATGTCATCCTCTTTCTGGCGCTTATTTTGAAAAGCAGGCGGGCGGCAGCCTCAGTTGCCACCTTCCTTCTGTTCGGAGCGCTCGGGATGCCCGTCTTTGGCGCAGGACTCCAAGGAGTGGCGCGCTTCGTCGGGCCTACCGGAGGCTATCTCGCGGGTTATCTTCTTGCCGCTTACGTCACGGGATACTTATGCGAAAAGGCCAAAGAGGAGACGATTGGCCGAGCGCTTTGTGCAGTTGTTGCTGGCAATCTTCTTGTCTACCTTATGGGAAGTTTTTGGTTGGGAACTTTTGTGGGAGGATGGCAAAAAGCGCTCCTTCTCGGAGTTCTTCCCTTTCTTCCCGGAGATGCCTTAAAGACTGTTGTCATCCTCAAAGCGTGGAAAAAGAGTGGCATAAGGCTGATACAAAACTGAAAAGTCGAGGTGACGCGAAAGCTTCCGCGATTTGACGATCGCATCACCCCGTATTTCTAAGCAGAGTGTCGCCTGTTTTTAGGAGCGGTTAATAGATCTTCCTTCGCGCACTAAAGATTCCTTCTACGATCGAGGATGTTTGCGGAGCTCCTGACATCTTTTTTCCATCAGTGCTTAGCGACGCTTGCTTTTCGATGGGAGAAGAAGTTCTGGAAAAGACGTCGTTAGCGGCTCTGCTTATTCCTGCCACGACCCGTTTGAGATTATCCGTCGAGATCTCTTTGTCTTTCCCTGGACGGGAAGGGAATGGACTTACTAAGTGTTCTTTGGGGACTTTTAAATCAGCCATACAATACCTCCTCTCTCAACTTAAGTGCCCGGGCGATTTTGAACAAACAAAATTTTCAATCAAGGGAATGAAGACTTTCCCTTTTTCACTCTTCCTATGAGAGGGCGCACCTCTTCTCGAAGAAGACCGGCGATCTGTTCGATTTTGGTGCTAAGCGGAGGGGTCGATAAAGGGAGTGCTTTAGAAACAGCTCTTTTTTTTCTTTCCGGAGGAGGAAGAGGAGCGCTGCGGGAAATCTTGGAGATATCTGCCATATTTATTGAACTATCGAAGCTCTCTTGTATTAATTATTTATTTAAATTGTTAAATTTGTCAAATTATATTTTTATCTATACAAGTGGCTGATGTCTTTGGGTTTGAGCTCTTGAGCTCGACTGTGTACATTTTTTGACGCCATCGTTCGGGAGAGCGGCTCCCAGGTCGCAATGAATTGCATGTCGAGTTAAAGCAATCCTTCCTTCGAAATTCATTGCGACCTGGGAGCCGCCTCCTCGAAATCCGGCTGTCAAAAACCGCACAAAGTCGAGTTGAGGAAAAGACGAGTGAAAAATATCTCCTTTTTATTTTATCCTGTCGGAATATGAGAGGGCTCAAAGAGATCGGCTATTTTCTCATGCATCTCTTATTGCGCGCTTTGCTGCGTTTGAGATACCGCATTCGGGTAGAGGGCCTCGATCAGGTCTTTGCACAAAACCCGGATACCGGGATTCTTTTTTTGCCCAATCATCCCGCTGAGATCGATCCCGTGATCCTGACCACGGTCCTTTGGAGGCGCTATCGGGCCCGTCCCCTGGTTATTCAGTATTTTTTTGAAGCTCCGGCGATCTATCCCTTCATGAAGCTTGTCAAGGCTCTTGCCATTCCCAATATGAACGGATCGGCCAACAAATGGAAGCTGCATCAGATTGAAAAGCTCTTTCAGACCATCGTGAGCGGCTTGAGAAAGCGGGAAAACTTTTTAGTCTACCCTGCAGGACGTCTGAAATTGGAAGAACGGGAGCTTCTGGGCGGCTCTTCGCTTGTTCATAGCCTGCTTCAGGAGTGTCCTGATGCAAACATCGTTCTTGTGCGTACGAGAGGATTGTGGGGGAGCCGCTTTTCGCGGGCATTGAGCGGCAAGGTCCCTCCCTTTGGGAAGATGCTTTTAGAAGCGATCAAGGATCTATTGAAAAATGGCCTCTTCTTTTTCCCTAAAAGAGAGGTGACAATTGAGTTCGAGAGGGCGCAAAGCGATCTCTTCCTTTGCAAGGAGCGCCTGGAATTTAATCGCTATCTGGAGAGGTGGTACAACAGCAAAAGAGATTCCCTCGCGCTCGTCTCGACGACTTTTTGGAAAGAGAGCCTTCCTCGCATGAAGAAAGCGGAAAAAGAAGAAGAGCTCTTTGTGAAGCGAAAGGTCTCTCCTGTTGTCAGACGGGAGGTAATCGCTAAGCTCTCTGCGCTCTCGCACCGCTCTGCCGATCAGATCCAGGAAGAGAACGATCTGTGGATTGATTTAGGCTTGGATTCTTTGGATATGGCGCAGATTCACAGTTTTTTAGAAGACGCCTATGATGTGGGTCGGCTCGCAGCCGGGGAGCTGCAAAGCGTAGGAGATGTTTTGCAAGCGGTGGTTGGGGGCAAGAAGGAGAAAAGGGAAGCCGAGAAGGTGCGGAAGAGAAGGAGATGGCCAAAAGATCTTCCCCGAAAACCCGTCCTCTTTCCTCCGGGTGATACGCTGCAGGAGGTCTTTTTGCGCTCGTGCGACCGGATGGGCGGCAGGATTGCCTGTTCGGATGGACTGATGGAGCTCTCTTTTACTTATCACCAGTTGAAGCGCTCCGTGCTTGCCTTGTCTCTGGAGATCAAAAAGTTGCCGGGTCTTTATATCGGAGTGATGCTCCCTTCTTCGGTTGCAGCCTATATTTCCATTCTTGCCATCCTCTTTGCAAAGAAGCTTCCCGTCATGCTCAATTGGACCGTGGGAAGCCGTTCTCTGGATCATGCCCTGGAGATGACGCAGTTGAGTGTGGTCTTAAGCTCCAGGCGTTTTTTGGAAAGGGCTGAAAATATCGATCTGGGAAAAATCGAGGAGAGGCTTCTTCTTCTCGAAGAATTTCATAAACGGCTGACATTTAAAGAGAAAATCAAAGCCTTCCTCCTGAGCTACAAGAAAGCGCCGAAATTGTTAAAAGCTCTTAGCTTAAAAGAGATGCGAAAAGAGGAGAGGGCAGTTCTTCTCTTTACAAGCGGCACGGAATCGCTTCCCAAAGGGGTTCCTCTCACTCATGCCAACCTTTTGAGCAATATGAAAAGCGCTCTCTCTTGTTTCGATCCCCACAAAAGCGATGTCCTCTATGCCGTCCTTCCTCCCTTTCACTCCTTTGGCTTTGCAGTTACAGGCCTCTTTCCCCTTCTCATCGGGCTAAAGGTGTGCTATGCTCCCGACCCCACAGATGCGCGGCAGATGGCAGCCGATGTGGATCACTGGAAGGTAACCCTCCTCTGTTGTGCGCCGAGCTTCCTTATGGGAATGTTTAAGATGGCAAGAAAAAAACAGCTCCGAAGAGTGCGCTACGTGATCTCCGGCGCGGAAAAGGCTCCCCAAGAGCTTTTTGATTTTGTCAAGAGACT
>MGME01000025.1:231-4267 GCA_001796315.1 Chlamydiae bacterium RIFCSPLOWO2_12_FULL_49_12 | reverse complement strand
CAAGCCGATTCCGGGCGTGGAGCTCTTGATCATCGAGCCTGAAACCGGGAAGCCTTTGCCTCAAGGAACGGATGGGGAGATTTGCATCTTTGGCCCCAATGTCTTCGTGGGATACCTGGGAGTGAAAAGGGACCCTTTTATCACGCTGGAAAAGAAGCGCTGGTACCGATCGGGAGATCGCGGCCATCTGGATGCGGAGGGAAATCTTATCCTCTCCGGGCGTCTGAAACGCTTCATCAAGATTGGCGCAGAGATGGTAGGTTTGGGAGGAATAGAAGAGGATCTGACCCTCATTGCTCAAGAAAAGGAATGGCTTGCGCCGGGCGCAGCAGCTCCTCAAATTGCGCTTGGCGCTCTCGAACCCGAAGGGGAAAAGCCGCAGCTTATCCTCTATACCACATGCGACCTCGATCGCGATAAGATCAACGAAGCGCTACGTGAAAAGGGGATGGGGAAGCTTGTCAAAATCGCCCAAGTTAAAAAGATTCACGAGATTCCCTTAACTGCAACAGGGAAGATTCAATACCGAAAACTCGAAGAAGGATGAAGCTTTACAACACAGAGACGCGTCAGAAAGAGGAGGTTGTTCCTCTTCAGGACAACAGGATTCTCCTCTATACCTGCGGGCCCACCGTCTACAACTTTGCCCATATCGGAAATTTCCGGACCTACCTCTTTGAGGACCTCCTGCGCCGTTTTTTGAAATTTGCAGGTTTTCAGGTGCGGCAGGTAATGAATATCACCGATCTCGATGACAAGACCATTCAAGGATCCCTTGAGAGAGGCCTTTCCTTAAAAGAGTTCACGGAGCCCTATGCGGGAGCCTTTTTTGAAGATTTAAAGACTTTGCGCATTGAACCTGCCGAGGAATACCCCAGGGCCACGGATTATATTCCCCAGATGATCAAAATGATTCAGCGTCTGCTCGAGTGCGGATATGCCTACAGAGGAGGAGATGGCTGCATCTATTATTCCATTGATAAGTTCTCCTCCTATGGAAGGCTCTCCCATCTCCGTTTGGATGAGCTTCAAATCGGAGCCTCGCAGCGCATGTTTTTTGATGAATATGATAAAGAAGAGGCCTCTGATTTTGTCCTATGGAAAGCTTATGATCCTAAGCGCGATGGAGAGATTTATTGGGAGAGTCCCTTCGGACCTGGAAGACCGGGATGGCACATTGAGTGCAGCGCGATGGCGATGCATCTTCTGGGTGAGAGCATCGATATTCATGTCGGCGGCGTCGACAACATCTTTCCCCACCATGAAAATGAAATTGCCCAGTCCGAGGCCTACTCCGGAAAACGTTTTGCGAGATGTTGGCTCCACTCCGAACATCTGCTGGTCGATCACAAGAAGATGTCTAAAAGTTTAGGAAACTTCTACACACTCCGCGACCTCTTGGAGAAGGGGTATAGGGGAGAGGAGATCCGCTACCTTTTGCTCCAGGTCCACTATCGCACCCAGCTCAACTTTACCTTTGAAGGGCTGGACGGGACCCGTCATGCCTTAGAGCGGTTAAGAGATTTTATTATCCGTCTACGCGCGCTGGATGACGCTAAAACTTACGGCTTATGCAAGCTCCTCTTAGACCGGGCGGTCTTAGACTTTTCAAGCCATCTCGCCGATGATCTCAACATTTCTCAAGCGCTAGCTTCGCTTTTTGATTTGGTGCGCGAGGTCAATATCCTCGCCGATCAAAAAAAGGTGGGAAGAGAGGAGGGTCAAGCGGTTTTGGATTTTCTTGAAAAAATCGATCAGGTGCTCGCTGTCCTTCCTCTTCATGCACGCGAGGCCACAGCTTCCTTGGAGGTTCAAGAAGCGCTTCACAAACGGTCCGCTGCCCGAGAGAAGGGAGAGTGGAAAGAGGCAGACCGCCTCCGCGCCTTTATTTTGAGCAAAGGGTATGTTGTGGAAGATACACCCAAAGGGCCGAGGCTGAAACGCTCATTCTGATTCAGGTTTCATCAGGGGAAAGGCGATCACATCGCGAATGGAGGACGCGTCTGTAAAGAGCATGACCAGGCGGTCGATCCCGATTCCAAGCCCTCCTGTGGGAGGCATTCCCTGACAGATGGCTTCCAAAAACTCTTCATCGAGAGGATGCGCCTCTTCCTTGCCGGCCTCGCGCTCACGCGCCTGATGTTCAAAAAGCTCGCGTTGAAGCAGAGGATCATTAAGTTCCGTGTAGGCGTTGCACATCTCGCGGGCTAAAACGAAGCTCTCAAAACGTTCGACAAGGCCTTCTTTTCGTTTGAGGGGATCGCGGTGAGGCTTACAAAAGGGCGTGGTTTCAATGGGATGGTCGATGATGTGATGGGGCTGAAGGAGTTTTTCTTCGACCAGCTCTTCAAATAAAAACGCCATCAGCATCCCTCTTGATGCTTTTGCAATCTCCTTAGGATCAACAGCTGTCTTTTGTCTTAAGATCTCTTTGAGTTTAGCATCGCTTGTATCATCAAAACAGATCCCTGCGTATTCCTGAAGGCTCTGCTTCATGGAAAGCCGCTTCCAGGGCGTCTTGAGATCAAGCGTTATCGCTGCATCGCTCGTCTCCTGTTTAATTGTGATTTGGGTTGAGTTGAAGAAGCGAAGGGCGAGCTTTTCAAAGAGTTTCTCCACAAGGACCATCAGATCGTTGTAATCCAGATAAGCAGCATACGCCTCCAGCATGGTAAATTCGGGATTGTGCGTCTTGTCTATGCCTTCATTGCGAAAGACTTTACTCATTTCAAAGAGGCGATGATGCAAGCCTCCGATCATGAGTTTTTTTAAGGAGATCTCAAGAGCGATCCTAAGGAACATCGTTTGGTGAAGTGCATGGAGCTCTGTCACAAAAGGGCGCGCCTCGGCACCCCCGTAAATATGGTGAAGAACGGGCGTCTCAACCTCGAGGAATCCCTGCTCTTCAAAGAAAGTGCGGACGAACCGGACAATAGAGGAGCGCATTTTCAGCTGCTTTGCCACCTCCGGATGGACGATAAGATCGAGCCAGCGCTTGCGGTAGCGCACGCCTTTGTCTGCAAGGCCGCTGTGTTTGTCGGGAAGAGGAAGGAGCGTCTTGCAAAGCAGGGTTAAGGTTTTGACAAAAAGAGTCAGCTCTCCCTTATGCGTCCGGAAGAGAGCGCCCTCAACGCCGATCAAGTCTCCCAGATCGATCATCTTTTCAACGAACTTCAAGGGAGCAAGTCCGCTCTCTTCAGAAAGACCTGCAACCTTTGTCGCGTCGCGGTTTAAGAGAATTTGAATACGGGAACTCTCTTCCTGTAGCTGTCCGAAGGCGTTCTTTCCCATCGGGCGGAAAAGGATAAGCCTCCCCCCCAACCGGGCAGAGGGAGTTTTGCCCAAAAGAGCCGCTTCGCTGTCGCCTACTTCCTCCTTCTCATATTTTTCGAGGATCTGTTCAATCCGCGTCGTAGGCTCAAATTTATGCGGGTAGGGGTCTATTCCTGCTTCTTTGATCTCATTGAGCTTGCGCCTGCGGTTTTGATACTCCTCATGAGTTTGATATTCAGGAAGTTGTGTTTCCATCTGAGTAAGTTAAGAAAAGTTCTTAAAAGAAAGGAGCATATAATTTTAGAAGAATTAGGGCAATCCTCGAGTTTAAAATTATTTATATATCAAGTTATTAATAATTAATTATTTACAATAATGCAGTATTTTTATTAATATAGTATATTAAAGGCAATAATTATGACGTATAATATTAATCCTCTTCAGTTGAGAGCTCGGTTTCTGGAGAATCAACAAGCGCTCCCTCTTTCCAATAGCAGTGGGAAGGCCATGACGCGCTTGGCAATTGAAGGACTCTTTGACCTGCGCTCTCATGACCCTCAGAAAGGATTTCTTGCATGCAGGCGCTGGGAAGAGGTCAGTTTGTGGCAAAAACTTTTCCAATATACTCAGCTTGAAGTAGTTGTGTGCAACCAAGAGGGTGTTTGGAAGAGTATTTGTGTGGGAGTCAATACGGCAAGCGCCTCCAAGCGGTTAGGGATATCGCTGTGGGAGGCCCTTACGGATCTTCATCATCATCTTCATC
>MGME01000025.1:0-197 GCA_001796315.1 Chlamydiae bacterium RIFCSPLOWO2_12_FULL_49_12 | reverse complement strand
CTCTCTTCCCCCCCATGAGATGACGGCGCTTCGCTCTGGTGCTGAGACCTATATTTCGACATGGAGAAAAAGCCCCGAGCCTATCCATTATCTGCATAAGAATGTACCGGGATACGCCCGCTCTCTTCTCTATATTCGAAAAAGCCCCGGGAATAAGGAGGGCGTCTATCTGATCCGAGATGACGAAAGCTCTGATC
>MGME01000024.1 GCA_001796315.1 Chlamydiae bacterium RIFCSPLOWO2_12_FULL_49_12 | reverse complement strand
GAAGAGCCTCAAAGAGGATTTGCGCTGTGCCCACCGCCATCGCAACAACCCCGGGACGATGAACCGCACCTTCGGCTTTCGCTTAGCCGCCGATGTAAAATAATCTCCTTGTCTTGTATGATGTCTCTGTATGAAACTCATCTTATCGCGCCCTCGTGGATTTTGCGCCGGCGTGGTTCGGGCGATTGAGACGGTGGAAGAGGCCCTGAAGCGGTTTGGGCCTCCCATCTATGTGAAACATGAGATCGTCCACAATCGCCATGTCGTCGAAGGGCTGGCAAAGAAGGGCGCGGTCTTTATCGAGAAGCTAAGCGACGTTCCCTTTGGAGCGCGGCTTATTTTTTCAGCCCATGGGATCTCTCCAAAGGTGCGAAAGGAGGCTAGGGAGCGGGACTTAAACACCATCGACGCCACCTGCGGCCTTGTCACCAAGGTGCACTCTGCCGCCAAGCGGTTTGCAAAGAAGGGTTACCACATCCTTCTCATCGGACACAAGAGGCATGCGGAAGTGATGGGAACCTATGGAGAGGCCCCCTTAGCTACAACGATTGTTGAGTCTGTAGCCGATGTGGAAAAGCTCTCCTTTCCCACTTCTCAAAAGCTTTTTTACCTTACCCAAACGACCTTAAGCTTAGATGACGTTCACACGATCACTCAAGCCCTCTTTAGGAAATATCCCCGTGTGGAGACGCTCCCCAGCTCTTCTGTCTGCTATGCGACAACGAATCGCCAACTCGCTCTTCGTGAGATTGTTAAGCGGGTTGATCTGGTATTGGTTGTAGGGGACCGGAAGAGTTCCAATTCCAACCGCCTCTCTGAAGTCGCTCTCCTGCGAGGAGTGCCGTCGTATCTCATCCTTGAAGCCCAAGAGATCGATGCGGGCTGGCTCAACGGAGTTCAAACTATCGGGATGACTGCGGGAGCCTCTACTCCCGAAACGAGCGTTCAGGAGTGCATTGTAGCGTTGCAAGGACTGGGCGTGAGCGAGGTTGAAGAGTTCTTTTTCGTCGAAGAGGATGTCTTTTTTCAGCTTCCTAAGGAGCTTATTTCTTAGGGAGCGAGATCAGAAAGCGTTTGAAGGACTTGCGCGGCGCTGGGCCGGCAGGAGCGGTTTTGGTGGAGCATCGAAGCGATCAGGGCCGCGGCTTTTCCTTTTCTTTGCAACTTTTGCAGGAAAACGACCATCCGGCTCTCTTCGCAGGAGGCGACCATCTTTTCGAAGGTCTTTGAATCGGGTTCAATGAACTCCCCAAAGAGCAGTTCATAAAAGACCTGGCCCAGCGCCCAGATGTCTTTTTTGGAAGAGACGCCGTCCGGCGCTTCCTTGATCAAGCAGGGAGCGCTCTTTTCCCCATGCAGAGAAAACTCCTCTGCGTAGAAGTAGAATTCAGGCGCCAAGTAATCTAGAGTTCCTTGGACATTGGAGACAAAGGGGGCCTCATCAAAAGAGAGGGCGCATTCCAGATCGATCAATTTTGCATGGAGCTCTTCGGTATTCGGATCTTTGACCAGGATAATATTTGAGGGTTTGATGTCATTGTGAATCCACTCCCTTTCGTGGAGGTTGCAGAGCCCCGCCGCGAGCTGCTTCATCAAGTGTAAACATTGCGGGTATTGCAAAAGAGACGAGGGTTTTTGGTTTTCGAGAAGTTCTTTCAGGGTGTATGAGCCAAATTCTTGAAGAAGGGCGTATTTGGGCCCCTTTTTGCCTTCAAGCCATTCAAAGATACGATGGGTAGAAACCACTCCTTCCATTCCTTGAGGGAGATCCTCAAAAACGGCGCTCTCCGTCTTAAGAGAGCAGCACCACCGGAAGGTGATGGGAGAGGTGATCCACGCATACTCTTTTCCGGAAAGGATATTCACCGCCAATGAGACCGTCTTTTTTTGAGAGCGGATCCTCTTGGGATCGCCTTTTTTATTGAAGTGCACCAAAAGCGCCTCGTTTCCTTCGAGCTCCGGCAGCAAGGTAAAGGCGCGAGGCAGATGGAAACGCGACGTCGGATAGTGCGCAAATCCTCCTTCGGGAATCGTATTAAAAAGCTGCTTGCTCAAACCGAAGAGTTCTGCGACGAAGCGGCAAGACTCTTCTTCAGAGAGCCTCTTTTCGTGGGATGTTAAGGATGCGACGGCCCTTTGAAAAAAGAGAGGGGCGCTATTTAAAGGAGGAAGAGAGGGAACTGCAGAGGTTGAAGCATTGATCAGGAGGGGAAAGACCATCGTTAATATTTCTTAAAAAAGGTGACAGGAGGCAAAATGGTTTTTTGAGACCTCTTTAAAAAGAGGGAGTTCTTTTAAACATTTTTCTATTGCAAAGGGGCAGCGTGGAGCAAAGGGGCAGCCTTTTCTCTTGAGAGAGTGCGCTGAAGGGGAGGCGAGGGGAGCCGGCTCTTCTTTGAAGGCCCTCTTTTCTTGAAGAGGGGAAGTCAAGATGCTGGACAGGAGAAGTTGGGTATAAGGGTGGCAAGGGGAGGCGTAAAGCTCTTGGGTAGGGGCGATCTCGACCGCTCGGCCCCTGTAAATAACGGCGACTCGGGTGCAGAGGTATTTGACCAAGGAGAGATCATGGGAGATAAAGAGATAGGTTAACCCCCGCTCTCTTTGCAGGGTTTGAAGAAGGGTGACGATCTGGGCCTGAACGGAGACGTCCAAGGCCGAGAGAGGCTCGTCGCAGACGATAAAGCGAGGAGAGAGGGCTAAGGCGCGTGCAATTCCGATGCGCTGTCTCTGGCCGCCGCTGATCTCATGAGGGTAGCGGCTGGCAAAAGAGAGATCCAAGCCAACGAGCTTTAAGAGCTTTTCAACCTCCTCTTGCCGGTTTTTTTTTGCGACAGTGCGATGAATGATGAAAGGCTCTTTTAAGATCTCTCCTAAAGTCATCCTGGGGTTGAGAGAAGAGTAGGGATCCTGAAAGATGATCTGGATCTCTTTTTTCAGCTCCTTTCTCTTGCTGGATGAGAGCGTTGAGAGAGAGAGGCCGTTAAATAGAATCTCGCCCCCCGTCGGCTCTTCGATCCCCAGAAGAAGTCTTCCCACTGTAGACTTGCCCGATCCGCTCTCGCCAACAAGGCCCAGTGTCTCTTGAAAAAAGAGATCAAAAGAGAGATCGTCAAGGGCAACACGCTCTTTGTAGCGCTTACAAAGATGACGGGCAGAGATGAGAGGTTTGTTTAACATGCTGTTTGTCTTTATACAACAGGTGAAGATGGCAGGCAAAGTAATGACTGCTTGCTGCCTGCTCCAAGAGAGGCTCTCGCTCTTTGCAGATCTTCATGGCCTTGCTGCAGCGCGGAGCAAAGGAGCAGCCCTTAGATGTTGAGGTGAGGCGCGGGGGGGATCCCGGAATGGGAGCTAGGGGGGTGGCCGGGTCGGTGTTGAGGCGAGGGATCGACTCCAGGAGGCCCTGGGTGTAGGGATGCAGGGGAGTTGCGAAGAGTTCTGCAACAGGCGCGCTTTCGACGATCTTTCCCGCGTACATGACGAGAACGTTTTGGCAGAAGTGAGCGATGACATTGAGATCATGAGTGATCAAAAGAACACTTGTCTTGAGCTTGCGCTGCAGGGTTTTTAAGAGCTGAAGGATTTGAACCTGCAGGGTGACATCGAGGGCGGTTGTGGGTTCATCTGCGATGAGGATGTTCGGCCTTGCTGCCAGGCTTAAGGCAATGAGCGCGCGCTGTCTCTGTCCGCCGCTTAAAGTGTGGGGGTAAGCGTCGACGACCTCTTCCGGGCTGGGAATGCCGACGAGATGAAGCATCTCTAGGGCGACCTCTCTTTTTTTCCTGCGAGAAAGAGAACCCGAAGCGAAAAGACGGCCCTCTATGACCTGCCGCCCGATTTTCATGGTGGGGTTTAAAGCGGTCATGGGATCCTGAAAGATCATCCCGATCTCTTTTCCCCGAACTCGTTGCATCTCTTTTTCACAAAGAGATAAGAGCTCTATTCCACGGAAGAAGACGCTTCCGCTGAGATGCGATGTCCTTGGGCCCAGGCGCAACAAGGCTTTTGCAAGGGTGGATTTTCCGCATCCGGACTCTCCGACAATTCCTAAAGCTTCCCCCTCTTTTAGGCAAAAACTCACTCCGCGGACGGCATGCAGCCTTTGTCTGTTTAACGTAAAAGAGACGTCAAGATTTTTAACGTCGAGAAGGATCACGAGTCTTGTCCATTGAAGAGCATTTTAGCGAAAAGAAGAGTATTCATGAACTCAAAAGTTGGATTTTCGGCTGCGTCAACTCGCGCGAGCTTTCGCGCTAGCCCAAAACCAACTTTTGAGGTTGCCCAAAACCGATGGTTCACCAAAGCCGGCTGCTGCGCCAACTCGGTTTTTTAAGCATAAGGGTCGTGGTGCAAGAAGACTCTCTTGCAAAAGAAAGGTTAGATGGTCGTATTCTTGAGATGACAAATCGCGCGCCGGACTGCTCCCGTTATCCCTTGCTGGGTGGCGAGCGTGACGTATTCGGGATTGATCGCGGTGATATTCAGCTCTTGTTGCCCTTTCGGACTTATTGGCTCCGGACCTTCATGAAATCTCGAAATTCCCAAATGCTTAAACGTGGGCATCTTATCCGCCCAGATCTGATGAACCACTGCGTTGATAGGTCTTCCGTCGGGATGGCGTCCTCCTCCCTTGGCGCGCATCTCTGCATAGAATTGCGCTTCTTTTTTAGATCCAATATAGATTTCCTTGGATGAATCTAAAATGTGATCGTCGCTGCCGCGATACCCCAAAAAGACCCGCTCCACTTTTTCGATCATCCGTTTTTCTCCGATTTGGATGATCTCTCCCTCTGGAGGAAAGTGATCTACAACCAGTTTTGCCGCCCCCGTTCCGAGAAGGAGGGCTCCGGAAAGGCATGCTTTTGCAAGAATTGATGTCATATTAAAAAATAAAGTATTATTAATATTTATACTTTTATTGTATCATTAACTAACATTAAAAGTAAGTATATAATATTATTGTTAGCGTTTTTTAGAAATGTCCGCTTTCCGAAGAATAGAAATGTCCTCTCCTGGTAGTAAAATATTTATTACCAAGGAGG
>MGME01000023.1 GCA_001796315.1 Chlamydiae bacterium RIFCSPLOWO2_12_FULL_49_12 | reverse complement strand
GATTCCTGAACTTTTACGAGAACTGTCAGATAACGACCCTGAGTGGGATATCCTCTTTACAGATGTGCTTCCGCGCATTTATCGAAATGGTAAGATGATCCATTACGTTCATCACCAGGTGTGCGATCCAAGGCCTGATGTCCAACAAATAAAGCCACGAGAATATTATCTACAGAAAAGCGATTTGACCGACAATCTTCTCCGCATCCACAAAAGATCCGGGACAACTTCTATGATTCTTTCGCGCTCCGGCATTCAAAAAATGCTCTACTATTTTACGCATGTCTATTTCTGGAGTCCCATTGATCAAGATATGCATTCAATACCTAATCTTCATGAATATGTCCCTTCAAAAGATATTGTCTCAAACTGGATAGAAGCCGATTCGGATACGGTGCGTTCCATTGACAAAAGCAAAGAGAATACGGCGACGCCAGCACCCGAAAGCGTTAGTTTGAAGCGCGGCTTGAGTTATCAAGAATCGGGTAATCTTACCCACGCTCTTGAAGAATTTCACAGATACAGCGTCTCCGGAACCAGCGAAGCCGAGGTCTTTTGGGCGCTGTATCAACTTGCAAAAACGCAACAAGATTTGGGAGATCCTGCAACGCTCTTTTTGAAGGCTTATATAAAGGCTCTTTATTATTTGCCCACTCGCGCCGAACCTTTTTATTCGCTTTCCCGCTACTTTCGACTGGAGAGAGAATTTTCTAAAGCTTACAAATTTTGCAAAATTGGAGTAAAGCTCACGCCTCCTCACGACACGCAGTATTGCGAACCCTGGATTTATGACTACGGGATCCTTTTGGAGTTGGCCCTCTGTGCCTATCATCTAGGAAAATATGAGGAGTTCAAAGAGGTAAGCCATCAGCTTCTTCACAAAAGCACGCTTCCTCGAGAATTTCGAGCCCAGCTTATCGCTCTTTTAACAAACGAGGCTTGATTGAGAATATTGAGTCGCATTGTCCCAGACGCATCCCTTCCGGAGCAAGGAGTTTTTCAAGACCGGCTGTTAGCCAAAACAGTTTTTCAACGGCAAAGCGACTTGGATGGCCCTTCCTAAGGGGCAGTGAGAAGGGTCGGAGCTCTTAAGGAGCGCTTCGTAAAGACGCACGGCCTCGAGGAGGGAAAAGCTCTTCTTGCCGCCGCGGGCAAGGCGGGAGGCGAGGGCTGCCAGCTTGCGCTCTCTCTCAATTCCCGAAGGGCGGAGCTCTTGGGCAAGGTCGAGCAGAAGATCCTTGAGCTCTTCCTCCTTGAGAAAAGAAGGGAAGGCCTCGACAAGAAGGGCCGTCTCACCTGCCGCTCGCACCTCAAAGCCCGCCTTTTCTAAAAGGGGGGCCTGCAGAGAAAATAGCTCCATCTCCGCCTTTGTGCAAGTGAGAGTCAAGGGCAAAAGAAGGGCTTGGCTCTCGACTTTTTTCTCAGAAGCGACGAGGGTTTCGAAGAGAATGCGGGCGCGGGCGGCGAGAAGATCGACGATGAGAAGGTCGTTTTCTTCATGGGAAGATGCCGTCTTCTTGAGGAGGAGGTAGGCGTTTACAGTCCCGAGGGGCTCGCACTCCCGAAAGGGAAGATCCAAGAGCAGCTCCGGCGGCGCCTCTTCTTTAAATCTCAGCCCTTGCTGCGTGACGCTAAAGGCTGCGGCAGAAGAAAAAAAGAGGGGAGCAAAGGCTCTCTCTTGGGCAAGCGGCGCAGGGGAGAGGCTCTCTATGACGGCTGTTCGCATCCTCTCTTTTAAGAGGCTCTCCTCTTTGAGGCGCACCTCTTTTTTTTGGGGGTGGACGTTGACGTCGAGAGCGGAAGGGAGGAGATGGAGATGGAGGACAAAGAGAGGGAAACGGTCGCTCTCCAGGCGAGTCCCGAATCCTTCCTTGACTGCGTAGGAGAGAGCCAGACAGAGGACGCTCCGTCCATTGATGAAGAGGTGCTGGCCGGAGCGGTTTGTGCGGCTCTCTAGAGGAGAAGCAAGCATCCCTTTTAGGGAAAACTCTTTTTCTTCAATAGAGACGGAAAATGGGGAAGAGGAAAAGGGCTCTCCCAGGAGCTCTTTGGTGCGGTTAAAGAGAGAGTCGGAAGGGGGAGCATAGAGATGGCGCCTTCCCTCATGGAGAAGCTCAAACAAACAAAAAGGATGAGCGAGGGCGAGTTTGGTGAGCGCAAGAGTTGCTTCAGAGAGGCGCTGACGGGCTGATTTCTGAAACTTTTTTCTGGCGGGGACATTGTAAAAGAGCGAGCGCACCTCGACGGTGGTTCCCAAAGAGCGCGCGGCGTCTCCTTCATGGATGATTTCACCCCCGTGAGCCTCGATGCGCGTTCCCTCGCGGGAACCGTCGGAGGTCGCCAGGGTGAGAAGAGAGATGGCTGCAATGGAGGCAAGCGCCTCTCCGCGAAAACCCATCGTTTGGATCTTGAAAAGATCTTCAGCGTCCCTGATCTTCGAGGTCGCATGGCGCTCGAGCGAAAGACGGGCGTCGGCTGCATTCATTCCCGAGCCGTTGTCGGAGACCCGAATGAGGCCAAGGCCCCCTCCTGTCATCTCGACGAGGATGCGGGTTGCGCCGGCGTCGAGGCTGTTTTCCACAAGCTCCTTGACGACGCTCGCCGGGTTTTCGATCACCTCGCCGGCTGCGATCTGGTTGATGGTCTTGTCCGAAAGGATACGGATGGTCGAAGACATGTGCGTTGTTATAATCGAGCTTGTGATTTTTTTCTTCCTTCTCTATTCCTATAGGAAGAAAAAACGCAGGATGAGCGGATGATGTTGAGAACTTTGTCGCTGTTGTTCGGACTTGCCTTTCTTGCCATCGGAATTCTGGGATTTATCCCGGAAGTCGCCGTAGGGGGGCTCCTTTTTGGAATTTTTAAACTCAATACGGCCCACAACCTGCTTCATGTCCTGACAGGCGCGACGGCCTTTTGGTGCGGCGCCAAGAGCGTGAAGGCGTCCGGGCTCTTTTTCCAGCTCTTCGGAATTCTTTACTCCCTTTTGGCCGTGTTAGGTTTGTACTATTTTAAAAGCTCGATTCTCGGCGTGATCTCCAATCATCTCCCGGACACCTTGCTGCATCTTTTCCTTGCGGGAATTTTTCTCTACCTGGGATTTTTCTTTAAAAAATGATCACAAAAGCCATTGCCCGACGCATTGTCGAAAGGTTGAAGGAAAAGGGATTCATCGCCTATTTCGCCGGAGGGTGGGTGCGCGACTTTCTCATGAAGCACCCCTCGGACGACATCGATATCGCTACGACGGCCTCCGTGGAAGAGGTGCGCGCGCTCTTTGAAAAGACGATTCCCGTGGGGATTGCCTTTGGCATCGTGATTGTCGTGGAGGAGGGACATCCCTTCGAAGTGGCGACCTTTCGCAAGGAGAGGGGCTATCTCGACGGCAGGAGGCCGACGAAAGTGGAGCCGGCCTCACCGCAAGAGGATGCCCAGAGAAGAGACTTTACGATCAACGGTCTTTTTTACGACCCGACGACAGACGAGCTCTTCGACTACGTGGAAGGAAAGCGGGATCTTCAAAAGGGAATCATTCGCGCCATCGGCAATCCCCATGAACGCTTTTTGGAAGACCGGCTCCGCATGATGCGTGCGGTGCGCTACAGCACGCGGTTTAATTTCCCCATTGAAAAAGAGACGAAGGCCGCCGTCCTCCTCCATGCAAAAAATCTCCTGCCCGCCGTCGCCATCGAAAGGATCTGGCAGGAGTTTAAAAAGATGAGCCGCTTTGCCCATTTCGACAGGGGGCTTGTGGCCCTGCATGAGTTCCACCTCTTGCAGACGATCTTTCCCTCTCTTGATCACGTCCCCACCGGAGAAATCAAAAAGCGTACAGCTGCAATTGAGCGCTTCCCCACAGGAGCGCCGGCCATTGCCGAGCTGCTCGAGCTCTTTCCCGAAGAGTCTTTGGAAGAGCTCCTCGACTTATGCAGCTACTTAAAACTCTCGAAAAAGGAGCAAGAGTTCGCTGCGTTCCACCACCGCGCACGCACCCTCTTTTCCATGCCCGCTGAGTGGCAAAGGAGGCTGGAGCCTTACGAATGGGTCTGCTTCCACTCCGAGCCAAACTCCGAGCTCTCTTTGCAGATCCTAGCTGCGCACCTCTCGCCTCAAGAGGAAGAGGCCTTTTTACAAGAACAGATGCAGCGAAAGAGAGGCCTTAAAGAGGCCATCTTGCGGCGGGAGCAAAAAACGACGCTTCTTCGAGCCGAGCATCTCCTCTTAAGCGGGGTCTGTGCCGGAAAAAGGATGGGAGAACTTCTCAAAGAGGGCGAGCGCCTCGCCGTCAACGAAGGCCTCAACAATTGGCAGGCTGTCTTAAAGCGCCTCGAGAACGGCGGAAAATGAGACCCAAACAGATCCGAACACCTCTGTTCAAAAAGGGGTTTTAGGCTTTTCGATAGGAGTCTTTCACGGCTAAGCGAATGATTTCGATGCCCTCTTCGATGGAACTGGCTGACTGGAGCGAGGAGACGTTTTGTTCCCAAATGCGCTGGCAACGGTCAACTTCCTTCTGATTCTTGCCATAATACAGCCGCAAACTCACCCCCGTTTGCTGAGCTGCGAACGCTTGCAGCAGATAGACTAACCGATAATCGTTGTTGAAAGCTCCGCAGCCGATTTTTCCCGAACAGATCGTGCACCGTTTTCCTTCGGAAGTTTGTTTTTCTGCCAACGTAAAGCCCGCATGAAACGTATTGAAGAGGTCTTGAGCAGTTTCAGAGCTCAATTGAAACTTTGGCTTTTTTGAGCGAAGGTGCGGCGCCGCCATGGCAAGAATATTAACGGTTTGGGAAGAATCGAGGGTGATGATACTCTTCTCAAGTTTCTTATAGGAGCACTTCTTCAGTTCATGACTACGATACAGGTCCTTAATTTTAAGAACGCGGCTCACATTCTTGATCACAAGGGGGGTTGGGCTGCCTTGTAAGACCCATTCCTTTCCGCTTCGCGTTCTCCATGGTTCTCTCTTACTGTTGCCTGTTGCAACCAGATCGGCAAGTTCGGGCATTTCGACACACATGATCTCCTCTTGGACGAAGCCCTTACCAAAGCAACCGCCTCCCAACGTCTTATTGGCAAAATAACGTCTTATTGGCAAAAT
>MGME01000022.1:251-8541 GCA_001796315.1 Chlamydiae bacterium RIFCSPLOWO2_12_FULL_49_12 | reverse complement strand
CAAATAGACGAGGCAGGCGGGTCCAAAAAGTTGCAAAGTCGAGCCTTAGGGCTTCCAGTGGAAAGAAAAAGGGCTCTCTATGACCTGTTGAGGGCGGGATTTGGAGCGAAGCACCCAGACATACTGATGGCCGCTCATCAGGCGTGCTGTGAGATCTTTTTTTGCAATATCCAAATAGACTGTTCCCGTTTGCTTGGCGCTTTTTACCTGGAACTCTACAGCGCAAGGGGGAGAGTTGGGATCAGTGAGATTGCGTGCAAAGAGTTGAAAATTATGTGCGGGGGGAAGGGTAAACAAGGAGAGCCGCAGCCCTTCTTTGATCGGTTGAGAGGCGCCTGTGAAGTGAAACGGAGGAGGTGGAGCGGTATGTGCAAGGGGAGTATGGAGACCGGAACCGGAATCGATTGTGCGTAATTTCAGACTAATGTAGCCATTGCTGAGCTCCAGCCAGTAGGGAAAAGGGAAGGAGGGGCGTTCTTGATCAAAATAGAAGAGGATGGTGCATGCGGAGAGCTGACTTTGATCTTTGGGCCATTGTCCTCGATAGACGTCGTAGTGGGGCTTTTTCATTTTTTTCCCTTCTCGTGTAAGAGGAGGATCCCAAATAGCTCTGCGATCGGGTTCAACGTCTTGTGGAGGAGGCCCGATACGTCTTTTTTCTTTGTCCGAGACGGCTGTTAGATAGAGAGTCAGAAGTTTGGCGAAGAGATAATCCGAATCATCGACATAGAGCCACTGTTTTTGAGAAAAAGAGTAGCTCTCCTGAAGTTTTTCTTCGACAAAGTCAATCTGGTAGAGCATCCATGAGCTGTGGCCGGGCGATCCTTGGGCAAGCCAGGAGCTCCAGGAGGTCTCTTTCAAATTGATGTGGGATTCCGGAACGGAGATCTCTTCAAGTTCGATAAAAGAAGGCAAAACCTCTCTGACGATGAGAAGAGAGTAGATCTTATTCTGTTCAGTCACGATGAAATCTCCCTCTTTGGCTCCGAGAAGCTTATCCTTTAGGGTTAAAGCCGGGGCAGCAAAGGGAAGGAAGAGAAGGAGGAAAAAGAGAAAGAACGTTTTCATGGTTTTATTTAGCTATATCATAAGCGAATTATCCAATACGCTGCAATTGATCCCTTTTTGAAGTCATTTCGGTATAAACTCGATCGCCGCTTTTAAGACTTTGGAAGGGTGAACAGGAAGCATAGATTTATGTTAAACAATTTTTTAAATTTAGCTATATGAAAGTTATGGGCGGGTTCTTGTTCAGCAAAAGGATACAAAAATTGATGCAGTTATGCCAAAAAGGGAGCTCAGCCAGCCTCTTTGGCTTGTTGGCGCCTCTGATGGGAGCGGGAGTTGTCTCGACTCTTCCAAAAGAAGAACCAGAATGTCTTGAGTGTCGGTTTGAAAAGCGTCAGCTTCAAAGAGAGCTTGCAGAGATTGACTACGCGTTGAAGCAGTTGAACGATCTTCGGCTCCTCTATCGTGCACGCGCTCTGTGGAATCTGGATTTGGCTACCCGCCTGCAGTTTAAGAAGGAGAGAACTCTGGAGACCCGCAAGGCTTTTGCCGAAGCAGATTATGAGTGGAAACAAGTGGATCTGATCGAAAAGAAAATACGTTTTTTAGAGAACCGCAGAGAGGATTTATTAAAAAATGGCTGACATTTACAAAGATTCCCTCTCCCTTTTGACCGATCTCTACCAGCTGACAATGGCGTATGGGTACTGGAAGACGGGATTGTGGCAGAAAGAGGCCGTCTTTCATCTCTTTTTTAGAAAGAGGCCCTTTGGAGGAAATTTTGCCATCTGCGCAGGGCTGGAGCAGGCGGTCGGCTTCATTCAAAACTTCCGCTTCGATGAGAGCGATCTTGCCTATATCGGATCATTAAAGGGAAGCAATGAAGCTCCGCTCTTTGAACAGAGATTTTTAGACTATCTTCGGTCTTTTAAGCTGACCTGCAACCTCGATGCGATGCCTGAGGGAACAGCCGCGCTTGCCTATGAACCTCTTTTGCGCGTGCAAGCGCCCCTGATCCATGCACAGCTTTTAGAAAGTCCTCTTTTAAATCTCATCAATTTTCAAACGCTTATTGCGACCAAGGCAGCCCGAGTCTGTTATGCAGCGGCTCCTGACCACGTGGTAGAGTTTGGGATGCGACGCGCTCAAGGAGTGGATGGAGCGATCTCAGCCACACGGGCTGCCTTCATCGGAGGGTGTCTTTCTACATCGCATATGCTTGGAGGAAAATTATTTGGCATTCCTGTGAAGGGGACGCAAGCTCACAGCTGGGTGATGGTCTTTGATGAAGAGGAGGAGGCTTTTCGCGTTTTTGCTGAGGCGATGCCGGGAAATGCCCTCTTCCTTGTAGACACTTATGACAGCATCGAAGGAACGAAAAAGGCGATCCGGGTTGCCTTGCGCTTGAAAAAGCAGGGAATCCATGTCTTGGGTTTGCGTCTTGACTCAGGGGATTTGACAACGCTGAGCATTGAAATTCGAAGACTGCTCGATGAGGCGGGTCTGAGTGAGATAAAGATCATGGCAAGCAATGAACTTGATGAATATCTGATCTCGGATCTCAAGCATCAGGGGTCTTTAGTCACGGTATGGGGAGTAGGCACCCATCTTGTGACGGGAAAAGAGCAGCCTGCCCTGGATGGGGTCTACAAACTCGCAGCGGTGAGAGATCCCGGGGGGAAGTGGCAGTACAAACTCAAGATCTCCGAAAAGATGTCCAAGATGACAGATCCCGGCATCCTACAAGTGAGGCGCTATGAGACAAAGAGTGAGAATCTTGCCGATATGATCTATGACGTCGATGCGCACCTTGGCAAAGCAATAGAGATTCATCCCATCGATGATCCGATGCAAAAACTTTCCGTGGATCCCCAATGGAATTCTCGGGATCTGCTCATCCCCATCTTTCGGGACGGCAAACTTATCTCTACCTTGCCCTCGCTTCAAGAGATCCAGACGAAGAGCCTTCAGGAGCAGGCGCACTTTCCCCCTTCGATGCGCCGCTTTCTCCATCCGGAGCGCTATCTTGTGGGTTATGAAAAGAGTTTGTATGAAAGAAAGTGTCGCATGGTTAAATCGTTAATAACGAAAAGAGAAAAGTCGTGAAGGCTTTTTTGATCGTTGATATGCAAAATGACTTTATGCCGGGAGGACCTCTTGCCGTGCCGGGAGGAGATAAGATCATTTTCTTAATCAACTCCCTGACCTCTCGCTTTTCCCTTGTGATCGCCAGCCAGGACTGGCATCCGGAAGACCACATGAGCTTTGCCTGCGTGCATCCTGGAAAGAAGGTCGCAGAGGTTGTGAAGATCCAAGGCGAAGATCAGATCCTCTGGCCTGTGCACTGCGTCCAGAATAGCGAGGGGGCTAAAATCGTCTCCGGAATCGATCCCTCCAAAATCGATAAAGTCATCCTTAAAGGGAGTGATCGATGGATTGACGGCTACAGCGCTTTTTTTGATCATCAGAGGCGCAAATCGACGGGCCTTGCTGATTACCTTACAGAAAAAAAGGTCGATACTCTCTATCTTGCAGGAGTTGCGACCGATTACTGCATCTTCTATTCCGCTCTTGACGCCCTCGATCTGGGATTCAATGTCTTTGTGATTCAAGATGCCTGCCGCGGCCTCGATCTCAAGAAGGGAGACGGAAAAAGAGCCCTACAGCTCCTAAAGGAGAAGGGGGCCCATCTCATCACTTCTGATGAGATTCCAAACTGAGACTCTTCTCAATCCGCTCGCTGAGCGCCTCCCTGGAAATCCCGTCGATCTTTAGATATTTGACTCGGCTCGTGTGTCCGCGAGTCATTTCGATGGCTTGACGAGGGATCCCGAGCATGCGGCTCAAATAAATGAGGAGCGCCGCATTTGCTTGTCCCTTCTCAGGAGCTGCTTTGAGGCGTACGCGTAACATTTTTTGATCCCAAGAGACGAAAGAGTGATGAGAGGCTTGAGCGGTGACTTTAACAACCAGGATTGTCATCAAGTATTTTCTTGCTTCCTCATCTTTTAGAACCTATACTTTTTGCAGCCTTTATATCCAAACAATCTGAAGAATTGGTTTTTGGCTGCGTCGGTTTTTTCTCTGAATTTTCTTCTTCGCTCGCGCCTTGCCTCACGGCAATGCTCGCTCGCTCCAGAAGAAAATTCAGAGAAACCTTCTTGTCAAAATCCCAATTCTTCAGATTGTTTGGGTATAACGGCCATTGTTTTAACTTAAGGAAAACTATGCACGTCAGAACATTTGTTAAGCTGTTATCTTCTCTTTTTTTTTGTCTTTCGGCCTCTCTTGCTGCCGTCCATCCGGCGTTGGAGAAGGAGCTCTTCACTATTAGAGACCCCTCTTGCGAAAGACGGCAGTTTCGCTCTTCGATGAAAAAGATCGGAGAGTACCTCGCTCTGGATGTTGCCCGAGATCTCAACACCCATGAAGTTACGATGAAGACCCTTTTGGGAAAAGAGGCGGTGCACTCCCTTGTCTTAGAAGAGATTGTCCTTGTCACGATCTTGCGGGCAGGCCTTCCCCTTGTGGATGGTTTTCTAGAGGTTTTTCCCGATGCTGAAGTCGGTTTTTTTGCCATGAAAAGAGACGAAAAAAGCTTGAAAGCGAAAATCGATTACATTGCTCTTCCTTCCCTGGAAGGAAAGACGGTGATTTTGGTGGATCCGATGATTGCAACAGGCGGAAGCATGTGCGATGCCATTTTGCACATGAAACAGCTGCATCCTAAGAAAATCTTAGCTGCCGGCGCGATTGCTACACGAGATGGGATGGAGAGAATTCAAAAAGAGATGCCCGGAATCAGGTTCTATACAGGTGCAGTAGATCCTATTCTTAACTCCATCGGCTACATTGTCCCGGGGCTGGGAGATGCAGGAGACCGCTCTTTTGGTCTTAAAATAGACTGACTCTTCAGTGTAGGTCAAAGAGTTGAGCGATACGGCAAAGGGCATTCTGCCGATGAATTGATCAAAAATGCCGCTTGTTTGCCCTCTCCAATCCTGTAAACTAATGATATAGTTCAGTATGAATTAATAGTTTTTAATTATAAAATACAATTTCATTATAAATAGATAGTTTTTTTTGAAAAATGGGGCTTTTGCGCAACATCTCATAAAGTTGAGGTAACATTTCGGGCTGCGACCGTCGGATTCGAAAATTTTGTTCGTCGTCCATAGCGCTTTGGCTATGGACTTCTCACAAACTTTTCGACTCCTTGGTCTCGCCACGAAATGTTTACCTCAACTTTATGAGAAGTTGCGCTTTTGCTGGATTTTTATTTCATTTAAAAACATTTTTCCTTATCCTGTTTATGCAGACGCTAGATAAAATTGTTTTAATAGAGAGCATGTAAATAATTATGACCGCATTCATTCGAAATATTGGAATTATCGCTCACATCGATCATGGGAAAACGACGCTTTTGGACGCTCTTTTGAAGCAATCAAATATCTTTCGCGCAAATGAAAAGGTCGCCGAGAGAGTCATGGACTCTTACGACCAGGAGAGGGAGAGAGCGATTACGATTTTCGCAAAGCAAACGGGGATTTATTACAAGGGCTACAAAATCAACATTGTTGATACTCCCGGACACTCTGATTTTTCAGGAGAAGTGGAGCGGGCGCTGGGCATGGTGAATTCTGTCCTTTTGATCATCGACGCCCAAGACGGGCCGATGCCGCAGACGCGCTTTGTGCTCTCCAAAGCTCTGAAGATGGGTCTTTGTCCGATTGTGGTGATCAACAAGATTGACCGTCCCCATGCAGATCCCTACAGAGCTTTGGATCAGACATTTGATCTCTTTGTCGAATTGGGCGCCCGTGATGATCAGCTCGATTTTAAATACTGCTTTGCCTCAGCGCTTGAAGGTTACGCCATTGCTCATCTCGATGATCCAAGAGAAAATATTAACCCCTTGCTCGATTTGATCCTTTCTGCCGCTCCTCCCCCGCAAGGAAATCCCGCGGCTCCTTTTCTGATGCAAGTCATGTCGATTGATTACGATCCTTATGTCGGCCGCCGCGCGACGGGAAGAATTTTGAATGGCAAGATTTCCAAGGGAGAGAGAGTGATGTGGATCAATGAAAAGGGAGAAAAGAGAATCGCATCGATCACCCGCATCCTTGGCTACCAGGGGCTGGATAAAATCGAAATGGCCGAAGCGATGGCCGGAGAGATTGTGAATCTATCCGGAATTCCCGAGGTGATGCTCGGCGATACTCTTTGCGACTGCGAACATGAGGTCCATCTTCCTCCTTTGAAGATTGATCAACCTACCCTATCGATCGAAATCCGGATCAATTCCGGCCCCTTTGCCGGAAGAGATGGAAAGAACGTCACCTTTAACAAGATTAAGGAGAGGCTTTTAAAGGAGAAGGAGTCAAATATCTCTTTAAAAATAGAAGAGTCTTTGGGTGAAGAAGAGGGAATGAGGGTCTACGGCCGGGGCGAGTTGCAGCTTGGGGTGCTTCTCGAGGCAATGCGGCGCGAAGGTATTGAGATGACGGTTTCGCGTCCACAGGTTGTCTTAAAAGAGATTGAGGGAAAGAGCTGCGAGCCCATTGAAAGGGTCTATATGGATCTTCCCGAAGAGTTTGCGGGAGTGGTCATCGAAGAGCTGTCAAAACGCAGAGGAGAGCTCCAGGTTTTGCATCGCTTGGAAAATAATATGGCTTACCTCGAGTTTCTCATTCCTACGAGAGGGATCATGGGATATCGCAGTGATTTTCTTTCGGTTACACGGGGGCTTGGAATCATGACGGCCCTCTTTGAGTCATTTCAGCCTTGGAAGGGAGAGATTGCCGCGCGTTCCAAAGGGGCGCTTGTCTCAAACAGCTGCGGTAGGGCAACGGCTTATGCCATCGGGGCGATCCAAAAGAGAGGCATTCTCTTTGTCGGGCCAGGAGATGAGGTGTACGAAGGGATGATTGTAGGTGAAAACAGCCGGGAGCAGGATCTGGTGGTCAACGTAACACGAGCGAAACAGCTCACCAATGTGCGCGCTTCCGGGGCGGACGAGAATATTCTCATTACTCCTGCTCAAAAGCTCTCATTAGAAGAGGCGATTGTTTACATTGCAGAGGATGAGCTGATTGAGATCACGCCTCGCTTCATCCGTCTCCGCAAGAAAAAGCTCAAAGAGCGTCGTGCAAAAATGGGGTAAGCAGGACTCGAACCTGCGACCCGCTGATTAAGAGTCAGCTGCTCTACCGACTGAGCTATTACCCCAACACAAACAACGAAATCATAGGAGGGAATCAGTTTGAATGCAACGGATGAATGAGAATTTGCACTCGACTTTGCTAGAGATTTTAGTTCTTTTTTTGTAAACTCCTGTAAATTCTTTAAAGAAGAGGGGAGGGAGGTTGAAACGTTTGCTGGCGCGCTTGACGTCGGGCGCCGATCTTACATCGAGTACTGAGACTAAATTCCTGGGTTATGGGACGTTTTTAGGAGTCTTTCTCCCCGGATTCCTCATGACGCTGGGGATGATTATCTATTTGAGATTGGGATGGGTGGTCGGTCAGGTGGGTCTCAATCAGACACTTTGCATCATTGCGATTTCCTGTTTGATTACACTTATTACCGCGCTCTCCATTTCCGCAACGGCCACCAATGGAGAGGTTAAGGGAGGGGGGACCTACTACATTATCTCGCGCTCTTTGGGAGTAGAATTCGGCGCTGCTATTGGAATTCCCCTTTTTCTGGCTCAAGTGGGCACGATTGCTCTGTGCATCTTAGGTTTTTCTGAATCGCTTTCAGCGATCTTTCCCTCTCTTGATATGACCTTGGCGAGCTTTCTAACGCTTGCTGTATTAGCCTCTTTGGCGCTCTATTCTTCAGATAGTATTGTCAAATCTCAATTTATCATTTTTGTCGTTATCATCCTCTCTTTAATCTCTCTCTTTTCCGGGGGAACGGTTGCTCCCAAACACTTGGAGAAGATCGCTGCCAATAGTTTTTTTACGCCGGTCTCTTTTTGGGTAGCCTTTTCAATCTTTTTCCCTGCCGCGACAGGGATAGAAGCGGCGGCGGCTCTCTCCGACTCCCTAAAAAACCCCAAGTTTTCTCTCCCTTTGGGGACCATTGCAGTGGTGTTGACAAGTTTTTGCATTTATTCATCCATCGCCATCTTTTTGTTTCACCATTGCCCCCGATCCTTGTTAGTTTCTGATCCTCTCGCCACTTCCCACCTCTCTCGCGTTCCCTTTCTCTTGATTTTGGGTATTTGGGGAGCGACGCTTTCCTCGTCCATTTCCGGACTTCTCTCCGCTCCTCGGAT
>MGME01000022.1:0-239 GCA_001796315.1 Chlamydiae bacterium RIFCSPLOWO2_12_FULL_49_12 | reverse complement strand
CGCGCTGGATGGTGTTTTTCCCGCCTTTATCTCAAAAAAATCTAAAGAAAACAAAGAGCCGCGCATTGCTTTAGTCATCACGCTTCTTCTCTCCTCCTGTTTTCTCTATTTCGGATCGATTAATACCATCATTTCCGTCATGACGATGTTTATCTTGATTACTTATGGAGCCATCAACCTTGCGACGGGATTAGAAGAATTGATGGGCAATCCCAGTTGGCGCCCTGAATTTCGCGTTC
>MGME01000021.1:33077-52751 GCA_001796315.1 Chlamydiae bacterium RIFCSPLOWO2_12_FULL_49_12 | reverse complement strand
TACTTTATAAAAGCATGTTGTTATTGCGTTTTTAACTATATAAACCGGACATTTCTAAAAAACGCAGAAACCGGACATTTCTATTCTTCGCTAACATAAATGACTTACAAAGTCATATATAAATAAATTAGTTCTCAAAAAAATGATTAATAACAACTCTTTGTGCTGGACAAAACTTTGTCCGGCAGAGGATCAGTCCAGCGAAGTTTGCAGGATGGGAGAGCCCAAAAGTTTGCGTCGGATTCCGACAATTTGTTTGCTCTCTAGCTGTGAGAGAGAATCAGGGAAAAAGCTCCGTCGGCTATTCGCGGGTCGGGGTTTTTCTCCAGAGATCGGGCCGCTGTCATGGCTTGGCGTTTGTAGCCAAGGCCAAAGAGCGCTTTTGAGCGATTCAGAAGGGCAAAGGGGTGGTTGGGTTCGATTTTCAAAGAGCGTTCGAGGTAGCTTAAGGCCAAAAGATGGTTGCCCTGTTCCAGGAAAAGAGCTCCCAGGGTTTGAAGATCGTAGGCGTTGTGCGGATCTAAGACGATGAGAGCCTTAAAGAGGGTGATGGCAATGTCGTATTTGCCCTGCTTCAGGTAGGCATAGCCTACAAAGCGCAGATCTTCCAGGTTCCCTTTGTCCCATCCGAAAACCTCCATCCAATTGATAGCGCTCATAAAAGAGAGTTACCTCGACTTTGTACATTTTTTGACGCCGTCTTTCGGGAAAGCGGCTCCCATGTCGCAATTAAATTCTCAGGAAGGGTTAATTTAACCCTTCCTGAGAATTTAATTGCAACCTGAGAGCCGCCTCCTCGAAATCCGGCTGTCAAAAAATGTACAAAGTCGAGGTTACCCCTTATGATACTGTTTTGTTTTGGTTAAGATCTCTATCATATCCTTATTGAGGAACTCGAGACAAGAAAATAGCTCGAGCAGGCTCTTTTGCTCCTGTTCTTCATCTCGCTTTTCCCTCTCTTCTTCCCAGAGAGGGCGCTTCTCTCCCTTCTCTCTTTCCAGCTGTTCTTTAGGCCGTTTTTTTATCCTCTCCATTAAAGCGCTCTTTTTGTCTGCGGAGCCCATCATGGGAAGAAGCTGAGTGGTGAAGAGCTCTCTTTTGGTTGCGGCAAACTCTTCAGGAGGAGCAAATGTCGCCCAGGAGGGATGGAGAAGAGAGATCCCGAGGAGCAGGCGGAACTGGGAGCGGAAGGAGGGGAGTGTGACATCGATCAAGGCCGGAGGCAGGACTTTTCTCGGCTCCGTCAGGAAGGTTTTGTCAAACAGGGCCTGGTCTTCGGCGTAACGGGTATAGCTCTCTACTCCGAGGTTGTCTATGGTGCGCGGCGGCATGGAATCTCCTGTCGTGACTCTCTATCTGGTCTCATTTTATCAAATTTTTTTTTCGACCGGTTGAGAAAAATTTTCCCACTCATTCCCACAAATATTTAACTTCTTAGTTTTCAGCATATTAAGTCGTGTAAAATAAGAAGATGATTCAAAAAATCATTGCGTCCATCGCGGTCGGGTGTTAAGTTGTGGGAAAGTGTGGGAATCGGATCTTTGTTCCATGGGTAAATTCTTCTTTAGCGGCTCTACTTTCGTCAAACTCGATGCTAAAAATCGCTTTGTCCTTCCTCAGCAGATGCGCTTTGGGCTTGTTGAGGAGGGTGTATTGCAATTTAGCGTCGCCTTAGGCCTTGGCGGCTGTCTTGCGATCTACCGATCGAGCGATATCGAAAAAATCGTTGCCCGTTTTCAAGCAAAACAGCATCTGGGAAAGTATCAAAAGTTCTTCACTCTCTTCTTCTCGACTCTCCATCATACAACCTGCGACAAGGTAGGGCGTGTGGTCATCCCTCCCACCCTAAAGAAGGCCGTTGGAATGCAAAGTGAATTGGTGGTCGCCGGAGTGTTGAACAAGATTGAACTTTGGCCCAAGGAAAGGTACGAGACCGAATTTGAGAGAGTCATGCAGGGCAGGGATCCCACCTCGGAACTTTCGGCCCTAACGGAAGAGGCGTTTGCTTTGCTAGGAGAGGAAAAGGATGAGCGGGATGAGTGAAAGGGGAGGTCATGTCCCTGTTATGTTGTCGGAGACTGTGGCCTTCTTTGAGCAGAAAAGGCTTGAGGTCTTCTTTGAAGGGACGGTGGGCGGAGGGGGCCATGCGAAAGAGATCCTTCAGCAGCACCCTGAGCTGAAAAGGTATCTTGCCTGCGATCAAGATCAAGAGGCGCTTCAAGCGGCAAAAGAAGCGCTTGCACCTTGGAAAGAGAAGGTGGAGTTGATCCACGGAAATTTTTCCCTTCTCGAGCACTTCCTGCAAGAAAGGGGGATCGATAAGGTGGATGGTTTTTTTTTGATTTGGGGGTCTCATCCTTCCAGCTGGAACGGGGAGAGAGGGGATTTAGTTTTTTAATAGAGGGGCCTTTAGATATGCGCATGGATCAAACGGCAATGCTAACTGCAGAGGAAATTGTCAATGAGTGGCCCGAGAGGGAGCTGGGAGATATTTTTCGAGAATACGGAGAGGAGCCTCAGTGGAAGAGAGCGGCTCATGAGATTGTCGCCTATCGAAGAAAGGAGAAAATCAAGACCACCAAGCAGCTTGCAGACTTACTGGTTTCTTCACTTAAGAAGCGCAGGAAAAGACGGCTCCATCCTGCGACACTGGTTTTTCAAGCCTTGCGTATTTGCGTCAATCAGGAGCTCGAATCCGTAGAAAAGGGGTTGAAGAGCGCCATTGAACTTCTTTCGAGCGGAGGAAGGGTGGGCGTCTTAAGCTTTCACAGTCTGGAGGATCGCATTGTGAAGACGATTTTTAAAGCCGCCTCCAAGCCGCTGATCTCTATCAATGGAAGAGATAACCCCTCGCTTCCACTGCTTAAGCTGCTTACCAAAAAGCCTCTCATTCCGGCTCTTGCGGAGATGAGAAGAAACCCAAGGTCCCGAAGCGCCAAACTCCGTTTTGCGGAAAAGCTCTCATGAATCCCGCCCTCTTTTTGCGCCTTTTAATCTGTCTGACGGTCTTGGGGGGGTATCTTTATTGGACAATTGATCAGCAAAACGAGATTACCCAATTGCGTATCGCCCTTCCTCAGCTGGCAAAGGAGATCGATGAAATCCGGGAGGAGAATACCCTCCTGCGCTACGAGATCGAGTCTTTTGAAAATCCTCTTCATCTTCTGCAGCTCTCCCGGCTGAGTTCCTTTAGCCATCTCAAGCAGCCGCTAAGCAAAGAGATTTTTACCATCAGAGAGGGAGAGCCTCTCTCGCTTCCCTCCTCGAGTTCTATACAGGAAATCTCCATTCCCTCTAAACTGAGCCTTGCGGCTATCCTGCTCCATGTACGTGAAGAATAAAGCATGCGCCAAGCGGTAGGGAACAAGAGACGTCTCGTTCTTCTCTTCATCTTTCTCTTCTCCCTTTTTTCTTTGGTGATCTTTCAGTTTTTCAGGATTCAGATTCTCGAAGGAGAGAAATGGGCAAAAAAAGCAGACGCTCAGCATCGCCTGGTTGTTGTTGAACCCTGCAAGAGAGGCCAGTTTTATTCCAATACGGCCATCAAAGAAGGGCATCTTATCTCCAAACATCCCTTTGTGATCGATGTGCTGCATTTTCATCTCTATGTCGACCCCCAGCTCATCCCTGAAAGGCTGCGCGGCCCTATCACAGATCGACTTGCCGCTTTTTTGGAGGCGGAGGGAGTGCAAAAAATAAGGATTCGTGAACAGCTGGAAAAAAAAAGCCGAAGCAGAAGAGTGGCTCTTTGGCTCACAAAGAGCCTTAGAGATGAAATCTACAGCTGGTGGTCGGCCTTTGCCCGCAAAGAGAGAGTGGAAAGAAACGCCGTTTTCTTTGTCCAGGACTACCGGCGCTCTTATCCTTTCGGCTCGCTCCTCGGCCAAGTTCTTCATACTATCCGCGATGAAAGAGATCCAAAAACGGGCCGGCAGATCGCCGCCGGAGGACTGGAGCTGATCTTTGACTCCGTACTTCAGGGAAAAGAGGGGCAGCGTGAGCTTCTGCGCTCTCCGCGCCACCCCCTGGATGCAGGGAAGGTGGTGAATGAACCGGAAAACGGGGCGGACGTCCTTCTTACGATCAATCATACCCTGCAGGCAATCTGCGAAGAGGAGATTGCCAAAGCCGTGACGAAGGCCAAAGCGAAAGCGGGGTGGGCTCTCTTGATGGAGCCGAAGACGGGAGAGATCTTTGCTCTTGCCCAGTATCCCGCTTTTCACCCGGGAAAGTATCGTGACTACTACAATGATCCCCATCTTCTGGAGCATACGAAGGTCAAGGCGGTCACTGATGTCTTTGAACCGGGGTCGACGATGAAGCCGCTCACTTTGGCTCTTTGTCTGACTGCCAACAAGGAGCTGGAGCGGATGGGGGAGCCCCCCCTCTTCTCTCCTTTTGAAAAGGTGGATACACATCCTTGCCGCCTCCCCGGGCGTTCGGCTCCCATGAAAGATCTGCGTGTGCATCCCTATCTCAATATGTTCCTCGCATTGCAAAAGTCGTCTAATGTCTACATGGCAAAGATGATCTTGAGAGTCAAGGAGAGGATGGGAGAGGAGTGGTATCGAAGATCTCTTGAGGAGATTTTCGGTTTTGGAAAAAGAACTGGAGTAGAATTGCCCTCTGAAAGTCCGGGCCTGCTTCCCACGCCAGGCAAAAAAAACCCCAACGGAACTCTCGAATGGTCAGCTCCGACGCCCTATTCCCTTGCCATAGGGCACAATCTCTTGACAAACAGCATTCAGATGGCGCGTGCCTTCGCAATCCTTGCCAATGGCGGATGGGATGTGAAGCCAACCCTTGTGAAAAGGATTGTTAAACCTCTTCCCGACGGGAGCGAAAGCGTCCTTTTTGATCAAAGAGCGTCGGCCTCAAGGCGGCGGGTGCTCGATCCTGACGTGATCCGGCAGGTTGTGTGCGCCTTAAAAGCTGTCACAAAGCCCGGGGGAACCTCTCCCAAAGGAGATATCTTTGGCTACACCGAGGCGGGAAAATCCGCGACGTCGGAAAAAATTGTCGCGGGCAGGTATTCGAAACGCGACCATTTTTCCAGTTTTGTAGGGTTTGCCCCTGTGACACATCCGCTTTTTGTCCTTTTTGTCGGCATTGATGAGCCTGAATTCGCCTATATTCCCGGTATGGGCAAGGTGCACCATGGGGGACAGTGCGCCGCTCCGGTCTTTCGAGCCATCGGCAGCCGCGTCTTGCACTATTTAGGGGTAGAGCCCGACGATCCTTATGGCTACGGCACGAACGATCCGCGCTATGATCCTGCACGGGCAGATTGGATGAAAGAGGTGAAAGCATTGCAGGAACTCTACAGGAAGTGGAATGAATCCGGCTCTTGAAGGCCCGGATCTTTGCCGGAGGACGGATGAAACTTAAACGCCTACTTAAAGATCTTCCGGATCTTGTGGTGAAGGGATCTCAAGAGACGGAGATCACGGGGATTACAGCACACTCTCAAAGTGTTGCGCCGGGAAACCTCTTTCTTGCCAAAAGAGGCGGCGTGCGCAACGGCAGGGATTTTATCTCCCAGGCGGTCTTATCGGGGGCGGCTGCCATCGCAACCGATTTGTATGATCCTTTTTTGCAACATGCGGTCCAAGTGATCCATCCCGATGTGGCGGCGCTAGAGCCGGTTCTTGCAGAACGCTTCTTTCAATCTCCCAGTAGGGAGCTCTTTCTTGTCGGCGTGACGGGAACCAACGGGAAGACTACAACCTCCTATCTTATCCGCCATCTTTTTCACGCTTTGAACATTCCTTCAGGGCTGCTTGGCACGGTAGAGTGGATGATCGGTGAAACAATTCTTCCGGCGAGACTTACGACACCCGATCTGCTTACGGGCCAAAAAATGCTTCGCGAAATGGTCGATTGTAAAGCAAAAGCCGCCGTGATGGAGGTCTCTGCCCATGGCCTCACGCAGAATCGCGTCGCTCTTTTCGATTTTGATGTGGCAATTTTTACAAATCTTACTCCTGACCATCTCGATTATTACAAGACGATGGAGGCGTACGGAGAGGCCAAAACAAAACTCTTTTCTCAACTGGATGAGGACAAGGCGGCCGTGATCAATGCAGACGACCCCTTTTCTTCTCACCTCGCGCGGCATTGCAAGGCGCGCCTTTTTACCTATGGAATTGAACAAGGCGATGTACGGGCAGAATCCGTAACACTCACTCTTGACGGACTCTCTTGCACGGTGCGCCATGAAGGAAAATCCGCCTCTCTCTTTTGTCCTCTCATCGGGCGTTTTAATGTTTACAACTGTTTGGCGGCTCTGTCTGTCGGCCGCATTCTTGGGGCCTCTTTAGAGACGTGCACGAAAGCCTTAAGCTCCTTTGTCTCTGTTCCGGGGCGGATGGAAAAGGTGGTCAATGCGCGAGGCATTTTAGTCTATGTGGATTATTCTCATACAGAAGATGCCTTAAAGAACGCCCTTCTTACCTTAAGGGAGTTGCATTCAGGGCGCATCGTGACGCTCTTTGGATGCGGAGGAGATCGGGATGCGGAAAAACGGCCCCGCATGGGCCGCTTGGCCGAAGAGCTCAGCGACCAGGTCATTTTGACCAGTGACAATCCCCGGTCGGAAGAGCCTCTGGCCATCATCGCCGATATCCTCAAAGGGATGAAGGATCCGGAAAAAACATTTGTCGAGCCGGACCGGAAGAGAGCGATAGAATGGGCCCTGCTCCATGCCAGGGAGGGAGAGATTCTTCTTCTGGCCGGCAAAGGACATGAAACCTATCAAATTTTCTCTTCCCAAACGGTGACGTTCGATGATCGAAAGGTCGCGGCCTCTGCGGCAGAGCTTGACCCAAAAGTCCCAACCTCCCTAAATTAACCTTAACTTTGCACTGTTTTGACACACTCTTTCGAGAGTTTTTTTTTGACCGGGTGACTTCTATGCAAAGTCAAAGGAATCTTTTTAAGCGGTTGGGTATGCGCCTCTTTTCCTTGTTCCTCTCTCTTGTTTTTTCTTTGGGAGCCTCTTCATGGGCATCGGAGGCTTTGCCGGTCAAACATGCGGTTCAGATCGTCTCTTTCCGCAAGCACCGAGAGCAGCGCATGAAAATCGGAAGTCATCGGCCCCACTTGGCGCATCCTTTGGTCATTTTAGATGCAGGGCATGGAGGAAAGGATCCAGGTGTGAAGATGGGATCCATTTTAGAAAAGAGGCTGGCGCTCACAACCGCCCTGTTGATTAAACGGGCCCTTGAAAACCTGGGCTATCGAGTCATTTTGACCCGCAGTCGTGATGTCTTCCTCCCTCTTTCCCGAAGAGTGAGGATCGCCAATAAAATGGAGGGGACGCTCTTTGCCAGCATTCATTACAATTCAGCTCCCAATTCTGATGCAAAAGGCGTGGAGGTTTACTACACCTCTTCACCTAAAGACAAAGAACGCACGAAAGAATCCAAGCATTTGGGCAACTGCGTCCTGCATCAAATGATTGATCAGACGGGAATGCTCTCTCGTGGTGTAAAGAAGGGAAACTTCTATGTCATCCGGGAGACCACTATGCCCTCAATCCTCATTGAAGGCGGATTCATGACCAATTTGCAAGAGTTCTCCCAACTCAAAAAGAGGGAGTTTCTCTCCAAGCTTGCACAAGGCATTGCAAGCGGCGTTGACAAGTACTTAAAGAGCTGATTTCCTGTTCCCAAATCCAATTTTTCAAGTGCGTTCGGTATAGGGTTGAGCGCAAGCTCTTGCAAGGCTTTGCCCTGCAATGTAGCCCGTCGTCCAGGCATTTTGGAAGTTGAATCCGCCGGTGAGAGCGTCGATATCGAGGATCTCACCGGCAAAAAAGAGGCCTTTGCACACTTTGCTTTGCATCGTCTTGAAGTCGATTTCTTTCAGTGCGACGCCGCCGCAGGTGACGAATTCCTCTTTATGGACCGATTTTCCCTCGATGAGATAGCGGTCATCATGGAGCTTCTCTGCAAGGACCTTAAGAGATTTGAGGGAGATATCGAGGACGGCTCCTTGCAGGGGATGGATCAAGACCTTCCAGAGATTTTTTGGCAGGTCGAAAGGGTTGGCGGCGGCAAGGGTTGTGTGAGGCAGTTGAGTTTTAAAGGAACAGAGCTTCCGATAACTCTTTTCTGAAGTGGAGCCCGGGAGCCAATCGACAGCTAGTTCGGCTCGATAATTTTTGTCGTGCAAATAGCGAGCTGCCCAAGCCGAGAGTTTAAGAACTGCCGGACCGCTTAACCCAAAGTGAGTAATCAGAAGAGCTCCCTTTTGCTTATACCGAACGCACTTCAAAAATTGGAATTTCGGCTGCGCCAAAGCCTCGGGGTTCAACGATTGCATCTCGCCCCATATGTCTAATATTGGGCGACTTTCGATCGTCGAACCGCGAGAGCTTTCGCGTCGGCCCAAATCCAATTTTTCAAGCGCGTTCGGTATAAAAGGAGTTTGCAAGAGTTCCAGTTGAACCTCTTGCAGAGCGATGCCGCTTAAGCTTCTAAGAGATGAAGAGGGGATGTGAAAAGAAAAAAGGGAGGGGACGGGAAGTTCGATGGAGTGCCCCAGGCTTTGTGCTAAGCGATAGCCTTGGGGATGACTTCCCGTGGCGATAAGAAGCGTCTTTGCCAGGATAGCCTTTCTTTCTTTGAAGGTGATCTCAAAGAGGCCGCAGGAGTTTTTCAAAATCTTTTCCACGTCCTGCTCTAGCCGAATGTCTACTCCCGCCTCTCTTGCCTCTTTTAAAAGGCAATCGATGATCGTTTGAGAGCGGTTGCTCTTTGGGAAGACTCTGCCGTCCGCCTCGCGTTTGAGAAAAACGCCTTTCGAAAGAAACCAGTCGATTGTCTCCTTAGGTCCGAAGCGATGAAATGGTCCAATCAACTCCTTGCCTCCCCTGGGATAGTGCGAGGCGCAAGAAAGGGGATCGAAAGAGGCGTTTGTGACATTGCACCGCCCGCCGCCTGAAATCCTAACCTTTGAAAGCAGGCGGGAGGTTTTTTCCAGTACCATTACGGAAAGATTGGGGTCGGCCTTCTTGGCGGAAAGCGCCGCAAAGATCCCCGCCGGCCCCCCTCCGATGATCACCGCCTCTTTCACTGTGCGAGAATTTTCGATAGGAACCGCCTGTTTTTGTTCGAGCGGCAAAAGGGTTCGTCCCCGGCGCGAGTTGAACGCACGACCTGTCGCTTAGGAGGCGACCGCTCTATCCACCTGAGCTACGGGGACAAAAGATGAGTCTCAATCTTAGCTCCTTGAGAGAGCAAATCTCAAGGAAATTGCAAGTGATTGTATGTAAAAAAGTTGCAAATCTGCGCTTCCACATCTAATTTGACATCCGCCGGCTTAACGATTGATGAACTCATACAAACCGATTTAATGGAATTTCACGAAACAATGATACACACAACATCGCAATTGTGCAAGTGTTCAACTTCTATGTATAAACTGCCGGAGCATGTGGATGCTGATGAAAAAGAGAATGATTCCAAAGAGAATCTGCAAGAGGCGATTGGGGAGTCTATGAGCGAGGACGACCCCAAGGGCAGCAAAGGCTGTAGTGAGGGGCATTAGGACCAATACCGCCGGCCAATAAATATACCCGGTTGTCCAGGGAAGGGAGATGCTCTTCCATCCGAGGATCAGAAAGGAGAGGGTTCCTATGGTAGAGATCATGAGGGTAATTGCGACGGAGGTTCCCGCAGCTTTTTTCATGGGATAGCCGCATAACGTGAGAAAAGGGACGCTCAAGGTGCCTCCGCCAATTCCCAAGATGCCCGATTTATATCCGATCAAAGCTCCGATGATCAGAAAGGATTTCAGGCCGATTCTTTTCGTTCTGGATTGAGGAAGTTGAAAGCCGCATAGCATCTTGAGCGAAACGAGAGCTAAAAAAATCCCGAAGAGAAGGGTCAGAAAGCGGCTCTCAAGAAGATGGGCCGTCAGCGCCCCCAGAACGGTAAAGAGAAGAACGGGAAGAGAGATTTTTTTCAGCACGTCAAACAGGATGCTCTCTTTTCTATATTGGAGAAAGGTTGCAGTAGAGGCCGTTCCGATCATAATCATGAGCGAAGTGCCTAAAGCCAGATGCATCAGGACCTCTTGAGGAAATTGAAAATAGGAAAAGATCATGAAGAGGCCGGGGACGAGGAAGACGCCGCCTCCCACGCCAAGCATTCCGGCAAGCGTTCCCGAGATGATCCCTAAGAGAACGAGAAGAATCCAATCCATCTTTTCCCTTTGATTGCAGAATAGGAGGAAAAAAGGGATTTTTCTAGCTTATTTTCACTGCCGCTTTGAATAATCTCGATTTTGCACTGTGGTTGCCGAGCGCTTCTTGATTAATCTGCCCGGCAATCACGGTGCAAAGTCGAGATCATGACAAAGAAAGGAGAGAGCGCCATGGAAAAAGAAGTTGCAGATATCGGGCTCATCGGTCTTGCGGTGATGGGCCAAAATCTCGTTTTGAATATGGATGAAAAGGGTTTTTGCGTGGCCGTGTTTAATCGTACGGTGAGCAAGGTCGATGACTTTTTGCAGGGGCCCGCCAAGGGAACAAAGGTCGCCGGCGCACACTCTCTTGAGGAGTTTTTCCGCCTTTTAAAGCGTCCGCGCAAGGTTATGTTGATGGTGAAGGCAGGAGCTCCGGTAGACGAGTTGATCGACCAACTCATTCTCTTTCTAGAGAGAGGGGATATTGTCATTGACGGAGGCAACAGCCACTTTTCCGATACGGAGCGCCGGGAGAAGTTCCTGAGGGAACGGGGGATCTTCTTTATTGGAACGGGCATCTCGGGTGGAGAGGAAGGGGCGCGCCACGGCCCTTCGATCATGCCGGGAGGAAGCGAAGAGGCATGGCCTGCCGTGAAACCGATGTTTCAGGCAATCAGCGCCAAGGCGTCCGATGGAGCTCCTTGCTGCGAGTGGATCGGCAGCAGCGGGGCCGGCCACTTTGTGAAGATGGTCCACAACGGCATTGAATATGGCGATCTTCAGCTCATCTCGGAGGCCTACCTGCTGATGAAAAAACTAAAGGTGGGGAGCGCGGACAAGATCGGCGCGATATTCTCCGAATGGAACAAGGGAGTTCTAAGCAGTTACCTGATTGAAATCACGGCCAAGATCCTCGCTTTCAAGGAGCCGGACGGCTCTTTCCTGATTGACAAGATCTTGGATGTGGCAGGACAAAAGGGGACGGGCAAATGGACGGCCCTTTCGGCTCTCGATCTCGGAGTTCCCGTCACGCTCATTGTAGAAGCGGTCTTTGCACGCTGCCTCTCGGCCTTAAAAGAAGAGCGCATCCTGGCGTCAAGACTCTATCCGGGAAAAACGCTCTCTTGCTCAGGAAATCAGGAGCAGGTCTTGAGCCAGCTTCAAGAAGCGCTCTATCTTGCCAAGATCTTCAGTTATACCCAGGGATTCATGCTGCTTAGACAAGCGGCTCAAGAGTATGCCTGGAAGCTCAATTACGGAGCCATTGCCCTCATCTGGAGAGCCGGTTGCATCATCCGCAGCCGATTTTTGGATCAAATCAAGCAGGCTTTTGATCTGAAAGAGGACTTGAAGAGCCTTCTCTTTGACTCCTTTTTTCAGGAGGCGGTCTTGAAAGGAGAGGAGAGCCTAAGAGCCGTCGTCTCCTTTGCCGCTTGCTGCGGCGTCCCTATGCCCTGTTTTGGGGCAAGTCTTGCATTCTTTGACTGCTTTCGCTCCGAACACTTATCTGCAAATCTGATCCAGGCGCAACGGGACTTTTTTGGCGCCCATACTTACGAAAGGGTCGATCGGCCCCGGGGCGTCTTCTTCCATACCAATTGGACGGAAACCGGAGGAAAGACGGCAGCCGGATCTCAATAATCGCGAAAAAATTGCAAAGTCACCGGTTAGACTCGGTTAATAATCTTCAGTCTTGAGAACTGCCATGAAGGCCGATTGAGGAATATTCACTTTCCCGATCTCCTTCATCTTCTTTTTTCCCTTTTTTTGCTTTTCCCAGAGTTTGCGCTTGCGGGTGATGTCGCCGCCGTAGCATTTGGCGGTGACATTTTTGGAAAGGGCGCGGATCGTCTCCCGGGCAATGACCTTGCCGCCGATGGCTGCCTGGATCGGAACTTTGAACTGCTGGGGAGGGATGACTTCGGCGAGTTTTTTACATAGGGCCCGCCCTTTGCTTTCTGCTTTTGAGCGATGGACAAGGCAGGAAAAGGCGTCCACAGGCTCTTCATTGACGCGGATTTCGAGTTTGATGATCTCTCCCAGTTCGTACTTTTCAAATTCATAATCAAAAGAGCCATACCCTCGGGAAATCGATTTGAGCTTGTCATTGAAGTCCGTTAAGATTTCGTTTAAGGGAAACCGGTAGGTGAGAAGGAGTCGTTTGGCATCCAGCGTCTCCGTTTTGATCAAAAAGCCCCTTTTCTCCATTCCGAGACTCATGACGGCGCCCAAGAATTCAGAAGGCACCATGATGTGGCACACAACCCAGGGCTCTTCGATACATTCTATGCAGGTAGGATCGGGGTAGTGGGCGACGTTGTCGATCTTCTCTTCCGTGCCGTCTGAGAGGGTAAATTTGTAAACGACGCTGGGAGCGGTTGTAATGATGTCCAAATCAAATTCTCTCTGGAGCCTTTCAAAGACGATCTCGAGATGGAGAAGGCCCAAAAAACCGCACCGGAAACCAAATCCGAGAGCCAGGCTGCTCTCTTGTTCGACATTGAGAGCGGCGTCATTGAGCTGCAATTTAGTCAGGGCGTCTTTTAAACTTTCAAAATCCGAGGATTCCACGGGGTAGATCCCCGCATAGACGACGGGTGAGATGACCCGAAAACCCGGGAGGGGCTCTTTTGCAGGACGCTGCGTTGAGGTGAGCGTATCTCCGATCTTGATGTCATGGGTATTTTTGATGCCCGCGACGCAATAGCCGACTTCTCCCGGCCTCAAGAGTGTGACAGGATGCGCCCTTGGGGTAAAAATACCAACTTCGAAGATCTCAAACTCTTTTTTTGTGGCCATAAAAAAGATGCGCGTCCCTTTCGTCAGCTCTCCGTTCATCAGGCGGAGGTAGGTCATGACTCCGCGGAAAGGATCATAGTGTGAATCAAAGACAAGAGCGCGGAGCTCCTCTTCCTCGCGTACTTGGGGAGACGGAATCATCTGGATGATGCGCTCGCAGATCTCTTCGATTCCGATCCCCTTCTTTGCCGAGCAAAGGATCGCAAAAGAGGAATCGAGCCCAATGACATCCTCAATCTGCTGTTTCACGCCTTCCGGATCGGCTGCGGGAAGATCGATCTTATTGATGACGGGGATGATCTCCAGTCCTCGTTCGATGGCGAGATGGACATGGGCCAGCGTTTGCGCCTGCACCCCTTGCGTTGCGTCAATGACGAGCAATGCCCCTTCGCAAGCGGCAAGCGAACGCGAGACTTCGTAGGAGAAATCGACATGCCCCGGCGTGTCAATGATATTAAACCTGTAGAGGATTCCGTCTTTGGCTCTGTAGTCAAGGGCTACAGGATGGGCTTTGATCGTAATGCCTTTCTCTCTTTCCAGCTCCATTGCATCTAAAACCTGTTCTTGCATCTCGCGGTCAGGGATGGTCTTTGTCAGCTCCAGCAAGCGATCGGCAAGGGTGGATTTACCGTGATCGATATGAGCGATGATGGAGAAGTTGCGGATCAGTGTGGGATCGTAGGGAACCATAGGGAATAAAATATACCGAACGCACTTCAAAAATTGGAATTTCGCGCCGGCCCAAATCAAATTTTCGAAATGCGTCCGGTATAAGGATAACCCCATGCGGCAATAAGTTCAAGTTTGCTAAAAATGATGTAAAGACGAGATCATCAATGAAAATTTTGTTAAAAAGGGGGGTGGCTGATGACAACTCTGGTTGAAAGGGTTGGAGGTGACCGGGCGCTTGCGGGCGCTCTTGAGATCCTGAGGGAGAAAAAGATTGAGGTAGAAGAGACGCCCTATTTACAGTGCGCCGAGAGGATTTACTTCCTGGTGGTTTTAGGGCGCATTTGGGAGGGGATTGTTGAGGTCATCACTAAGATTGGACGTTCTTTGCACAGCGCTCTCATCCGCCCTCTTTTTGAAGATCCCGTGATGGCTTCTTTGCGGATGCGAAGCGAGATGCCGGCGAGACTGACCCCTTTGAAGGGGAGAGGAGGGCTGAATGCCTTTTTACAGATGGCGGCGGGAGTTGAGAGTCTAGGAAGTCTCCTCAGTGGTTTTTATTCGCTGAATTTTGTCTTTGAGAGTCTTCCCCTCTTTGAGGAAAAATCCCGCTGCATACAGGGTGAGCTAAAGAGAAAGAGCGCTGAAGAAAAAGCATGGATGGAGATCGTAGCGGCTGAAACAAGCGGCGCTGTGCTTTCGGCTCGCCGGGAGAGTGTGGATGTCATCGATGAAGCCTTAAGGAAGGGAGACTCTTTTAAGGAATCGCTTGAGATCGAAGGGATTCGGAACGCGGCGTCGGATCCAGAGATTCAAAAGAGTGTGGTGGGCCACCTGACACGAGTCAACAGGTTAGCGTTGTTTTTTCAAGATTATCGCAAAGCTCAAAGCGATGGAAAGAGTGTGCTCACCTGTCCTGTGGAAGCTTTTTTAAGGGAAATAACCGCTTTAGATTTAGAGGATGCAGATGTGGTTGAACTCTTTGAAAAAGTAGTGCATGCAGCTCCGCTCCCTACGTCTGATTGGGGTTTTTTAGAAGAGAGGGAGTCGTTGATCGCCACGGGAAGGACCTTCATCTTCCCCAAGCTGCAGAGGAAGCCCTCGATTAGAGAGAGGGGAGAGAGGATTGAAGAAGTGCTTTCGAAGAGCTATCAAAAAAGAGCGCCCGAATCAGGAGGAGAGTTATTTTCGCCCAAGGCGCGCGTTGTCCAAGAGTTTCAGACAAAGACAGCGGCGACGGAAAGCCGCACGTTTTACCTCCCTCTTCATCTCTCCGCACAGCGCAAGGCAACCTTTGAGGAGCTCGTCATCTCTTTTTCCCGTCCCCCTCTTTCTCATCATTTCTCTTACGTGAGTCAAAGCGGGAGGCATTGCGAATATCAATCAAAACTTAAGCAGCGTCTCTTTATCCATTCTCCCAGGAAGCTCTTTTTCTCTTTAGATCGTTTTCAGGTGAAGAGGGAGGGGATCAAAGAAGCGGCGATTGTTTTTTTGAATCAGCCTCTCGATGTCCCCCTTTCCTTCCGCCTCCCAAGCGAGATTTCTCAGTCAGAGACGGGATATAGACTGACGGCCTTCATTGCTTACCGCAAAAAAGAGTATGCCTTTTATCGTCAGGTGGAAGAAAGAGAATGGGTAGAGGTCATCCAAAATCACAGTCGGGGGGTCCCTTTTGCAGAAGCGAGCCGCATTCTTTCAGAAAATGCGGTGCTGCTCCATTATGTCGCTTCCTGATTGCCGACTCCGAATTTCTCCAGAACGTCGTTTATCCTCAGGATAGGCTCCTCTTCGATGGAGGAAGGACTGGAGGAAGGACTTGAGGAAGGACTTTTCTTTTGATGGTTGTTCCAATGGGCAAGGGCGCGTAAGGGGGGGATAGGAGAGGATCGTTTCAGGTAAGGGCCCATCCTTTGTGCGGGATCTTCTGAAGGAAGAGGAGGAGAGTAGCGGCGAAAGAAGAACGCTTGGAGGTTGGAGTTCAAAAGAGAGAGGGAGATGTTCAAAGATCTTAAGGAGGATTTAAGCTGAGGTGCAATTTCTTTGTAAGAGGGATTCATTTCCGATGGGGAATCTCCTTCATCCTTAAATGTTGTTTTAATTGCTTCAAAACCACGAGTCGGTTCTGTGAATGCTTCGAAAAGATTTTCAAGTTTAAGGAGTTTTAATTTTAATTTCTCCTCTTTCAAGCGAGCTTCCTCAATAGAGATGGGTTTGGGAAGATGGGTTTCGAGCAGCCGTTTATATTTGATGCTCTCGGAGTCGGCGTGGTCTAAATCAAAGATGATCTCTGCATAAGTCTGGACATCCAGAGCGGTGGAATTGCCGACGCCTGCAGTATTCCACAGTTGGCGGTGAATTTTTACAAGATGTTCAAACGCTTGAATTGTCTCAAGATTTTTTTCTCTGATTCGGGACTGAAGCAAGGAGATCTCGATGTAGATGAGCTCTTTTCCCTCTTCTTTGAAACCGGCTTCATCCGGTTCTTCGGAAATGCTGGAAAGAGCATGAAAAGATTGGGAATGTTTTAAGGAGATGGAGTGCGTCATAATGGTTTTTATTTTCCTGTATTATTTGCCTGTATGAAAAAGAGGTTTCAATTGAGCGCGACCAGCTTTTTTTCGGCCGCGCTTTTTTTTAAAGAGGTCAGGTCGTTACTTCTTGAGTTGCCCGCTCTTTGACAAGGACCACAGGAGCTTCTGCCTGTACAGCGGCGGCTTCTTTTGCTCCTTCCTGCTCTTTCTTGTCTTGAAGGGAGAGGAACTGTTTGCCAAGAGATCTTCCCGCTGCGATCCACGAAAAGATGATCGCCATCAGGATGACTCCCAAATAGGGCGTAATGGCAGCTAAGGAGCCAAAGGCCACCATGAGCACTTGCTGGATGATGGAGCCTCCGGCTTTTCCAAGACGCGCCCCGACGACGTCAATCGCTGCCTTTCCCTTCCACTTGGCCTCTTGGTCCAGAGGGATGTAGGCCATCTCTTTCGTAGGGTCAAAGAGAGAGTATTTGGCTGATTTGCTCATGATGTTTTGAATGGTTCCAAAGACAATGGCAATCATCAAGGGAGTCATTCCGAGAAGAGTCTCAATCCCCGAGAAGTGTTTTCCAAAGATGACGAAGGCGAAGAATCCCGCCCCCGTTAGCAGGAGCACAATGGGTGTAATGAGCGCGCCGACTTTCCATCCGAAGCGCCGAATCACATTGCCTCCGACAAAAAGCATCATGAGGATGGTGGCCACCGAAGTGAAGGTTGAGAAAGCTCCCATGAAAGCGCTGTAGGCGTTGGGGTCGGGATATTGGAGCTTGACCTGGCTCTTCCAGGTCACCTCGACGATGTTGATAGCGACGCCATAGCAGATCACGAGGATGGCAAGGCAGCCGATATATTTCGATTTAGCCAAATAGATAAAGCTCTCTTTTAGAGAGAGTTTCGGTTTTTCTTTCTTGGCCTTTTTAATCTCGGAAGTGTCGTAGAAACGGGTGTCGGTTAAGATATAGCGGTTGATCCACCAGTAGATTCCCATGACCATGATTCCTGCAAAAATGACCAGGGTGATCATGTAATTTAAGGAGACGCCCCAGGCGTCAATATGGGCAGGAAGTTTGCTGCGGATATTGGATAGGTAGATGATCGTGGGTCCCGAACACAGCATGGCGACATTGGCGCCAAGGCCAAACATGGCGTAAAAGCGCTTGGACTCGGAGACGCGCGTGATATCATTTGCAAATCCCCAAAAAAGAAGAGAGATGGCCACGCTTCCCCATAGTTCGGACATGATGTAGAAGAGGGCAAAGGTCCAATTTCTGAAGATGGCGATAAATCCCTTGAATCCTACGGGCAAAAGAGTTTGCAATTGGTCGGCAAGGGCGTTGGGATGGAGAGACTCGCGCAAGGGATACAGAACGAGGGCAAAGAGGGCAAAGAAACTGATAAAGGTGGTGATGAGCGTATAAAAGAGTCGGGGTTTGCTTAAGACATTGGCGAGTTTGGCATAGATGATCATAAACAGGACGGCAAAGGGCAAGACGCCCCACACTTTTAAGAAGGGGATGGCTTCCGCGCCCGATCCCGGAGCCGTAACGATGAGTGTATCTTTTGTGTCTCTTAGGATGGTGTAATTAAAATTAATGAAGAAAAAGAGGAAAAACATGGGGAGAAGTTTCTTTAGCTCGAAAACATGGACGGGCCAAAAAAAAGATCTCCACTTTCCAAAAGCAGGTTGTGCCAGTGTAGAGTGCGTCATGCGACATCCTTTGGTGCAAGTTGTTACGCTAGTAATATACCGACTGGTTTAAAAATAAACAAGAGAAAGAGTGATAAAATGAAAATGCATCGATTATAGAATATTTTTCTGAATAAATGAAATTATTTTATGTGTTGGGATGAATATCCCAACACATAAATAGATATCGTTATTTTAAAAGAGGTGATGCAGCTTCAGCAAATGCAGGATCTCGTTCCGCTTCGATAGCTTCCGCATAGCTGTTCCATAATTCCGGCTGTACTTTGCCGTGGCGGATGGAAGCGATAAGCTCGCGCTTGCAGGTAGCAAGAGATTTTTTGGGGCTGAGCATGGAAATCATTTCTTTATCTCCTGCAAGGCGCGCAATGTTAAGCATGCGTTCCAATTGATTGCGAGAAAAAGAGAAATGGTCTTTGCGTTTGCGGGATCCTCTTGGCGCGCGGCTTTTGGGAGGGACGCTTTTGGGCGCATCGGACTTGATCACATATTTTTCAATAAGCGCGCCTAATTGAGCAGGTTGTTTGTTTTTCATTTTTTTCAAAGTAAAATGGTGCATATATCCTCCCGTCGTCATGGGAATGTATTTGCACAGTTCATTCTCTTTTTTGCCGCAGACTTTTTTAATAGCTTTGGCAATAATTTCTTCAATTTCACGAAGATTTTTTTGTTTTGTTTCAGTCATTTGTTTGCCGTCCTATTTTTTTTTGTTAAAGGATGTTAATACTCTTAATTTTTTTGAGGAATCCTAAATTTTTTTCAATCTTGGATCCCCTATTTCATTCAATTACCGGAGTTTATATGGCTTTGATCTTTTTTTGCAACAAATTAGTGAAAGAAGACATTATTAACCCGATCCTCAAACAGGTGACAATCTGCTTGTTGCGGCTTTGACATATCGATGCTCTCTCGGCATCCTTCTTATTCAACTCGACATATTGTAGGTTTTTTCTCTGGCATCAACGCGCGAGAGTAGGTTATAGTTTAACTCGAGTTTAAGGGATCTTTATTCTATGTTGCAAAGTCAAGGTATATGCTTGCAGTTCTTTGTTTTCTTTTTCTCGCTTTTTCAGGCTGCTCTTTTTCTTCTTCTTCCGACTTGGACCGGTGGATGCAAAGAGACGGAAGGTTGAAAGTGCTGTCGACAACGGCCATGATCCACGATCTCGTGAAAGAGATCGGGAAGGAGCGCGTGGATGCCCTTGCGCTCATTCAAGGAGAAATTGATCCTCACTCCTATGAGCTGGTCAAGGGAGACGAAGAGAAGTTTGCCTTTGCTTCTCTTGTCTTCTACAACGGATTGGGATTAGAGCATGGGGCCTCTCTTTATTACAAACTCAAGAGCCACCCTTTTGCCTATGCCTTAGGAGAGCGCGTCCGGCGAAAGCATCCTGCGCTGATTTTGGAAAAAGAGGGCCAGCTTGATCCCCATCTCTGGATGGACATCTCTTTATGGAAAGAGGCTGCTTTTGAGATTGCGGAGCTTCTTAAAGAAAAAGATCCCGCAGGAAAAGAGAGCTATGAACACAATTTGCAACTTCTCTTAGACTGTATGCTTAAGACCCACGATGAGATTTGCCGCTCTCTTAAAGAGATCCCGCAAGAAATGAGATATCTGGTGACGAGTCATGACGCTTTCGGCTACTTTGTGCGCGCCTATCTTTCTGAACCCGACGAGAGAGAGACCGGCGCGTGGAGAGCGCGGCTGGCAGCGCCGGAAGGGCTTGCTCCCGACGGCCAGCTCGGCGCTTCTCATATCAAAGGAGTGATCGCCTT
>MGME01000021.1:0-33067 GCA_001796315.1 Chlamydiae bacterium RIFCSPLOWO2_12_FULL_49_12 | reverse complement strand
CATCGCGTTCGTTGTCTCTTTTCTGAATCCAATGTCTCTCGAGCTTCGTTAAAAAAGATCGTTTCAAGCTGTCTTGCCATTGGACACGAAGTGAGGATCTCCAAGGAGAGCCTTTTTGGAGATGCGATGGGAGGAAGGGATTCTGAGGCGGACACCTATTTGAAGATGATCCGATGCGATGCCGAAGTGATCAAAAAAGAGCTCTTATGCATGCCTTAGAAATAGAACAGCTGACAGTGAGTTTTGACAAGACGCCGGTTCTTTGGGACATCAATTTTTCACTGCCGACGGGGAGGTTGTGTGCGGTTGTGGGACCCAACGGGGCAGGGAAGAGCACCCTGCTCCAAGCGATCCTCGGCATTGTAAAACCTCTTTCCGGGACGATTCGCCTGCTTGGAGAAGAGGCCAGGAAGGTGCAAGCCAGGGTAGCTTATGTCCCTCAAAGGAGTTCCGTAGACTGGAACTTTCCCATCTCGGTTCTCGATGTGGTCTTGATGGGAAGGTACCGTAAGTTGGGACTTTTTAAATGGCCCAAGGCTTCCGATCGCGATGCCGCCCGTTCTATTTTGAAAAAGGTAGGGATGCTGGAGTACGAAAGCCGCCAAATCTCCCAGCTCTCCGGAGGGCAAAAGCAGCGGCTTTTTATTGCGCGGGCTTTGCTTCAGCAAGCCGATCTTTTTTTGTTGGATGAACCCTTTGCCGGGGTTGATATGGCTACTGAAAAAGAGATCTTGGAACTTTTGGGAAAACTGAAACAGGAGGGCAAGACGCTCTTAGTTGTCCATCACGATCTCTCTACGGTTCAGAACTATTTTGACTGGGCGCTTCTCTTGAATACCGCGCTCGTTGCTTCCGGCCCCATGGAAGAGGTGTTTCATCAAGCCAACATCTTCCGCGCCTTCGGGAAGCGTCATGCGCTTTTGGAAGAGGTGGCGCGTCTTTCAGGAGATGTTTTGTGAGCATGACTTCCCTTGTTGATTTTTTGACCGATTCTGTCTTGAGAGGCCCGACGATTGGGAGCATGCTGATGTGCATCGCAACCGCTCTTGTGGGAGTCATTCTTCTCATTCGCAAAGAGACCCTTTTAGGGGAGGCGCTTTCCCATGCTGCCTATCCGGGAATCGTGGGAAGCGCTCTCTTTGCTTCCTTGATTTTTAAAACTCCGGGAGCTGATGAAGGAATGAGTGTCATTCTAGGCGCTTTTCTCTCCGCCTCTTTGGGGCTTTTTCTTATCTCTTTTCTCCAGAAAAAAGTCTCTTTGCATAGCGATGCGGCCCTCTGTATGATCCTCTCGCTCTTTTTCGGAGTGGGCGTTCTTTTAGCCAGCCGTCTTCAGGTCACCCATGCCGTGTGGTATAAGCAGATCTCCCTCTATCTCTATGGACAGGCGGCCACTCTAGTCGATAGGGACATGGCGATCTATGCCGTGCTCGTTTTAATCACGGCTCTATGCGTTTTCTTTCTCTATCGATTTGTCCAGTGGATCTATTTTGATCGCGCCTTTGCAAAAAGCGTGGGAGCATCTGTGCGCAAAGTCGAATTCCTTGTGCATTTTCTGCTCATCTTAAGCATCGTCATTGGGATGCGCAGCGTGGGGGTTGTCCTCTTGTCCGGGATGCTGATTGCCCCAGCCGTTGCGGCGCGCAGGTGGACAAGCCGCCTCTCCATGCTTTTTTTCTTAGCCGCATTGATAGGGGGAGGGAGCGCTTTTTTAGGGAACTACCTCTCCGTCAATCTCCCCCTTCTCTTCCACAGAGAGAGCCTAGCCCTTCCCACCGGGCCGATGATTGTCCTGGTAGGGGCTGCCATTTCGCTCTTTTCGCTTTTCTTTTCTTTGGAATCAGGGCTGATCTTTCGCGCTTACCGCATGCGGGCGTTTAAAAATCGCTGTCTTCTTGAAAACGTCTTAAAAAGATTGTGGAAAGAGGGGGAGAAAAGAGAGTTCTCCTTTTCAGAGATCGTGCATTTCAATCAACTCTCTTCTCTTTCCGGCTCTCTTCTTTTCTTTAAAATGAGATGCCAGGGATGGCTGCAGAGAAAGGGAAAGGGGCGTTATCGCTTATCTTCCGATGGCTGGAGGCGCGCCAGCCGTACGGTGCGCCTTCACCGCCTCTGGGAAGTCTATCTCGTCGACTATTTAGGGCAGCATGCCGATCGGGTGCACCGGAGCGCAGAAGAGATCGAACATCTCCTCTCTTATGAACTGGAGAGGGAATTGACCCGTCTTTTAAAGGATCCCAAGAAAGATCCCCATAAGCAACCCATTCCAAATGATCATGAATCCCTATTGGGGTAAAGATTTTTTTGAGTTTTTTTCGCTGCTCTTTCTGCGCCTTGTGCGGGCAATGAAGGGAGATCTCGCCTTTTGCGATCTGGCCTCGGACGAGGTGCAGCTTCTGGTCTTAGCGGGAGTGGGCATCTCGACCTCGCTCATCGGCAACCTATTGATCTTAAAGCGCATGACCATGCTGGCCAATGCGCTCTCCCATACGATCCTGCTGGGCCTGGTTTCTGCCTATCTTTTCTTATTTCCCCTCATGGGAGCAAGCGAAGAGGGGATAGGAATGGATCTGAATCTCTTGATGGCTGCAGCCTTTTTCACCTCCCTTTTCACTGTTTTGAGCACAGAGTTTTTGAAACGAGTGGCCAAAGTCCAAGAGGATGCCAGCATCGGACTTGTCTTTACGACGCTCTTTGCCTTAGGAATTACCGCCGTGACGCTCTTTGCCAGAAATCTCCATCTCGAGGCGGATGCTGTGATGGGCAATGTCGATGCCCTCCATCTTCATGACCTAAAACTCGTGGGGTTTGTCGCTCTTTTGAATGCCGTCGTGATGCTTCTCTTTTTTAAGGAATGGAAGATCACTGCCTTTGATTCCCGTCTCGCCGCATCTCTGGGATTTTGCCCCCTTCTGTTTGATCTTTTGCTGCTCTTTCAGACGGCCTTGACTCTTGTAGGAGCTTTCCGGGCAGTTGGCGTCTTTTTGGTCCTTGCGCTGCTCGTCTTCCCTCCTCTTGCGGCAAGGCGCCTGACCCACAATCTGGGAAGGCTCTTTTTTCTCTCTCCTCTGCTTGGAGCCGCCGCCTCGGTATTGGCTGTCGCGCTCTCCAGGCATCTGCTCTCGGTTTATCATCTCGCTCTTTCCACAGCAGGACTCCTAGTTTTCATTCTGGGATGTCTTTATCTCCTTCTCCTGCTCCCTTCATTGACATTTAGAAAAAAGAAAGGGATAATCCTATAGGAATGGAAGCCAAGAAGATAGCCCTATTGGGAAGTACCGGTTCGATTGGGCAAAATTGCTTAAAAGTCGCATGTCATCTCAAAGGAAAAGTTAAAGTTGTCGCTTTAGCTGCCAAGAGCCGCATCGATCTTCTCGAGGCCCAAGCCCGTCAATTTTTGCCGAAACTGATTGCCGTCTATGACCGGGAAAAGGCCTTTGAGCTTGCCAAACGCCTTCCCCCGGGAATCCGGGTGGTGGCAGGAAGCGACGGGTTGAACGAAGTGGCTGCTTTTGAAGAGGCTACCCATGTCGTCTCGGCCATGTCCGGAAGTGTCGGAATCCTGCCTACCGCCCTCGCCTTGCGCCGCAAAAAGGTCCTTCTTCTTGCAAATAAGGAGGTGCTCGTTGCGGCCGGAGAGTGCCTGATGCAGCTTGCTCAAGAGAACAAGACTCCCGTCATTCCCATCGACAGCGAACACAGCGCTCTTTTTCAGTGCCTGCAAAAAGAAGAGAAGAGCGCCGTCCATCGCCTGATCCTGACCGCTTCGGGAGGCCCTTTTTTTTCTTTGAGCGCAGAGAATCTAAAGAGCATCACCGTTGAAGAAGCGCTTGCCCATCCGACGTGGAAGATGGGACCTAAAGTGAGCGTAGACTCCTCTACGCTGATGAACAAAGGGCTTGAGGTGATTGAGGCGCATTTCCTTTTCGGAATTCCTCCCGATCGCATTGAAGTGGTCATTCATCCTCAAAGCGTCATTCATGGTCTCGTGCAGTTCGTCGACGGTTCGACTCTTGCCCAACTCTCCTCTCCCCATATGATCTATCCGATCCAGTATGCGCTTACCTATCCTGAGCGCCATCCTGCTCTTTTGCCGCATCTGGATCTGACCCGCTTGAGCTCGTTAAACTTCTCTTCGCCCGACAAGGATAGATTTCCCTGCTTGGGGCTTGCCCTTCAGGCGCTCCGGTTGGGCGGTAGCATGCCCTGCTTTTTGAATGGAGCTAACGATGCCCTTGTCCACCGCTTTCTATTAAAGGAGATCTCCTGGCAAGAGATCGGAAAAAAATTGGAAACATTGCTGCAAAGACATACCCCTGAGAAAGAGCTCACGATAGAGAAGGTTTTAGCAATTGATGAACAGGCCCGCGAGGAGGCTTTGAGAATATGATTCAAAATCTTGCCTATCTGGTCCTTGCCCTTCTTGGCCTTGGCTTTTTGATCTTCATCCACGAGCTGGGCCATTACTTCATGGCGCGCCGAGCCAAGATGACGGTGGAGGTCTTCTCGATCGGGTTTGGCAAACCCTTATGCAGCTGGAATTGGCAAGGGGTAAAGTGGCAGATCGGCGTCCTCCCCTTGGGAGGATTTGTTCGCATCAAGGGCATGGAGAGGAAAAAGGGAGTGGACAATCTCTATCTCATCCCGGACGGCTATTTTGGCAAGAGCCCCTGGCAGAGGATCAAAGTGGCTCTCATGGGCCCTTTGGTCAATCTCCTGTTTGGTCTCTTTGCCTTCTCTCTCATTTGGCTCTCAGGCGGGAGAGAGAAATTCTTTTCTGAAAAGACGCGGCTCATTGGCTGGGTGGACCCTCACTCGAAACTCTACGAACTGGAAGTGAGGCCCGGAGATGAACTCCTTCGCCTCAACCATCGTTCCTACGGGGGAGCGGAGGATCTGTTGTATGCTGCCGTTCTCGATGGAAAAGATGCCGTGATTCAAGGGTATAAAATTAATTACTTTAAAGGGCTTAAAGAAGAATTTGACTACAAGCTTCCCACCTATCCCCATCCGGGCGGAGTGGTGCAAAATGTCTTCACGATGGGGATCATCTCTCCTGCCGCCTATCTTCTTTACGACCGCTCTTCTGAAGGAGGCGAAAACAGGCTTCCTCAGGGCTCTCCGATGAAAGAGAGCGGGATCCAATATAAAGACCGTATCATCTGGGCCGATGGGGAGCTTGTCTTTTCACAACGCCACTTAATCCATCTCGTCAATCAATCGACGACGCTTTTGACGGTGCAGCGCGAGGGAAGGAGCTTTGTGGCACGGGTTTTGCGCCTGAAGGTGTCCGATCTCTATCTCGGAGTCTTTGAAAAAGGAGAGCTGGATGATTGGAGAGACGAGGCTAAATTGAAAGAGCGTTTACAGGATCTCTATTTCATTCCCTACAATCTTTCTTCTACAGCCGTTGTGGAAAACGCTCTTTCTTTTCTAGGGGCGGATGCGAAAGAGCATTGTCTTGAAACAGTCGCCCGTTCAGAGATCGACACTCCTTTGCAAAAGGGAGATCGCATTCTTGCCGTTGACGGAAAAGCCATCTCTTTAACGTCTGAACTCTTGTCGGAACTGCAACAGCGGCGCGTTTGCTTGATTGTCCAACATGAAGAGAAGTGGCCCGTTGTTTCCTGGAAGAGGGCGGATGCGGACTTTTTTTCCGGGATCTCTTGGCAGGATCTAAGCCGGATGATCCAATCTCTTGGAACGGAAAATCCTCTGAGTCAAAGCGATTCTTTACGTTTTCTTCATCCCGTAGTTCCCAAAACGATGATGGAGCTCTCTCTCAACCCCGGGCAAAAGGCTGCTTTTCTCAATGAGTGGGAGAGTCAGAAAAAGGAAATTTCCGCCATCAAAGATCCCAAAGAGAGGGAGCGGGTGTTGCGCCTCTTTGAACGCGAGCAGAAGCGGCTTTTACTTGGCATCAATTTGCGCGATCGCGTGATTAGCTACAATCCCGACCCCTTTTCGATGACCTATCAAGTTTTCGCTCAGGTGGGGCGTACGCTTGTCGGTCTCTTCACCGGCGCCTTGCATCCCAAACACCTCGCTGGCCCTGTTGGCATTGTCCAAGCTATCCATTACGGCTGGTCGGTAGGGATTCAGGAAGCGCTCTATTGGTTGGGGCTTATCAGCTTGAATTTAGGTCTTTTGAACTTCCTCCCTCTTCCCGTTTTAGATGGCGGGCACATCTGTTTTTCCCTCTATGAAATCATCACGAAGAAACGCGTCGACCCCAAAATCATCGAAAAAATCATCATCCCCTTCTTTATCCTTATTGTCCTCTTTTTCATCTATATGGTGTATAGCGACTTGAGCAAACTTTTTACTTACTGGTTAAAATAAAGTTTGCACTTATTTGTTTTTCTTATTTTTATATATACTCAAATGTACTCATAATTTCACAAAAGGTAACAAGTTATGACTTGCCGTTTGGGACCTTACTTCGGTCGTCTTCCGGAGGAGCTTATCCTCGCCATTTTAGCCGATGCCGGAAATACGCGAGCCAAGGAGGTGTGCTCCGTCTTTTACAGAATTCAGAAAGATCGTGATGTCTCTTTAGCCTTCCTAACGCATTTGGAAGGAACCGTAGGAAAAGAGCGCTGCGGCGAATTGAAGAAGCGGATTACTTATGACAAAGAAAAGTTAACTTCGGATCGCATCATCAAGCGCCTTTGGTTAAGAGAGCACCTGACCCTTAAAGGGCTTGAACCCTATCAGGACGAGGAATGGAAAGAGACTGCGCAACCCTTTTTGGAAGGGCCGCAGAATTTTTTAGATGTCGGGCGCTACCTAGAGATGTCGCGCCTTTCTGAAACTCCCCCCTGCCGCCTTCCCGGGCAGGGAGATCAAAACAGCGGTCAATTTACCTATGTATGGATCATCTCGCATTTGGAAAGCATCGAAAGGATGCTCAAACAAAGGGTCCCGGCCTCTTCTGAATAGAACCTCTTGCATCATCTCCCAAACGTGCCGCTCCCGAAACATCCCTCCCTCGTAATGAATAAACGACCGCTCTTCCAAGAAGAGCGGTCGGCGTCTTACTGATTATTGATTATTGTCGAGAATTTCGACCTCAGCCTCTTCAATGTCGGGCTTTTCACTCTTCCGGGAAGAGTTTCCTCCTGCAGCGCCCGCTTCGGGAGGAGGAGCAGAACCGGCAGCTTGCTGTTGCTGCATCGCTTCTCCGATTTTCTGCATGTGGGTATTGAGTTCTTCTTTAGCTGAGCGGATCGCCTGAAGATCTTCTCCTTCCAAAGCCTTCTTGACGGCATCGATTTTGTTTTGCACGTCGGAGACGACCTGAGAGGGGAGCTTATCCTTATGTTCATGAAGCGATTTTTCGGCTCGGAAGGAGAGACTATCGGCCTCGTTGCGCACCTCGACGCTCTCTTTTTTCTTTTTATCCTCTTCCTGGTTCAGTTCGGCGTCTTTGAGCATGCGCTCGATCTCTTTGTCCGTTAAGCCCGATTTGGCCTCTATGCGGATCTTTTGCGATTTCCCCGTCTGCATGTCTTTAGCTGAGACGTGAAGGATGCCGTCCGCATCGATATCGAAGCAGACCTCGATCTGCGGCATGCCGCGGGGGGCGGGCGGAAGCTCGGTCAGATCGAAACGTCCGATCTCCTTGTTGTCGGAGGCCATCTTGCGCTCTCCTTGCAAGACAACGATGGTGACGGCCGGCTGGTTGTCTGCAGCCGTCGAGAAGACCTGCTTTTTCTGCGTAGGGATGGTGGTGTTGCGCTCGACTAAAGGAGTCAGGACGCCCCCTAAAGTTTCTATGCCAAGCGTTAAGGGAATGACGTCGAGAAGAAGCACATCTTTGACATCGCCGCTCAAGACGCCTCCCTGAATTGCTGCGCCGACGGCAACGACCTCGTCGGGATTGACCCCTTTGTGAGGCTCTTTACCGAAGATCTCTTTTACTTTTGCTTCTACGGCCGGCATTCGCGTCATCCCGCCGACTAAAATGACCTCGTCCAGCTGCTCTTTTGTGAGCCGAGAGTCCTTCAAGGCTTTGAGGCAAGGCTGGGTGGTTCTTTCAATGAGATGATGGGTCAAAGACTCGAGCTTGGAGCGTGTCAAGGCGAGAGCGAGGTGTTTCGGGCCGGTGGCATCCATCGTAATGAAGGGCTGATTGATCTCTGTAGACTGGGTGCCGGAGAGCTCGATTTTGGCCTTTTCCGCCGCATCTTTTAGGCGCTGCAGGGCCATCTTGTCTTTCCTTAAGTCGATCCCGTGCTCTTTTTTGAATTCCTCGAGTATCCAGTTGAGGATGCAGATATCGAAATCGTCGCCGCCTAGGTGGGTATCCCCATTGGTGGAGAGCACCTCGAATACCCCTTCTCCAATTTCTAGGATGGAGATATCAAATGTTCCTCCTCCCAGATCGAAGATCGCAATCTTTTTCTCCTCTCCTTTATCCAGCCCGTAGGCAAGGGCCGCCGCCGTCGGTTCGGGAATGATGCGCAGCACATTCAGCCCTGCGATCTTACCCGCATCCTTTGTCGATTGGCGCTGAGAATCATTAAAGTAGGCCGGAACTGTGATGACGGCGTCCGTCACTTTTTCTCCTAGATAAGACTCTGCCGTCTCCTTCATCTTGATGAGGATCTGAGCGCCTGCCTCTTCCGGAGTGACACTCTTTCCATCCACTTCAAACTGCGCGTCTCCGTTGGATCCCTGAACGACTTTAAAGGGAACGGTAAGGATCTCGGATTGAACCTCTGTCCATTTGCGTCCGATGAAGCGCTTGGAGGAAAAGAGCGTTCTCTCCGGGTTGGTGACGGCTTGGCGTTTGGCGGGAATGCCGACCAGGCGATCGCCGTCCTTGTATGATACCACCGAGGGAGTGGTACGGCTCCCTTCAGCGTTGGCGATCACTTTTGGCGTCGATCCTTCCATGAAAGCCACACAGGAGTTGGTGGTGCCTAAGTCAATTCCTATGATCTTCTTTTTTTTTGCTTCTGCCATAATCTATTCCTTCTTTTGTTCTTGTTGTTCTTGATGAATTTTGGGCGCGGGGCGCTTGGCCACTTTTACGCGGGCAGGGCGCAGGACGCGGCCCTGGCTTTGATAGCCTTTTAAAAATTCGTGAGAGACCGTGCCTTCCGGGACATCTTGTCTCTCTTCGACCTCCACAGCCTCATGCCGGTTGGGGTCAAACTGCTCACCCGTTGAGTGAAAGGCCGTGACCTGGTAGCGGTGCAAAATCTCTTTAAACTGGCCGAGGATCATCTCAAAGCCCTTAGCCCAGTTTTGGATCTCTGACGACATCTTTTCGGCAAATCCTAAGGCATTTTCAAAGTTGTCGAGCGGCATTAAAATTTCCGCAAGGAGATTCTCTTGGGCAAACCGGTTCATCTCCAATTTTTCCTTATAGAGGCGCTTGCGCAAATTTTCCATGTCGGCAAGCAGGAGCAGATTCTTCTCTTTTTGCTCCTTAAGCTCTCTTAAATGATCGCTCGGATTTTCCGGCAGGGGAGAGGGGCGTTCTTCTTGCGCCTCCGGAGGGATTCCTTCTTTTTCATCTGTTTGAGTCATGCTGGTTTTCCTCTCTTTTTATCCTCCAACATCAGGCAGTTAGCCGCCTGAAGCGCGTCGACAAAATCTTCGCGCGGTTGACGGAAGGTGATCTGAAATTTGTAAAGACTTTTCGTCAGAGACTTTCCCATTTCGGCAGCCGCATACTTGAGGATGGCAAAGATTTTTCTGTAAGGAAGACGGTTGGGGCCTAAGATCCCAATGGCGCCGACATAGGTTTGATGGATGGCATAGGGAGCGGCCACAACAGAACAGGGAGTGAAAGAAGGCGCCCTCAAGTCATCGGCAATCCAGCAGCGCATCTGCTTGAGCTTTCCGCACTCTTTAAGAAGGGAGCGTAAATAGGAGGTATTTTCAAAAAGAGAAAGACTGCTTGCCAGAGTTGCCGTATCGCTGATGTCGCCTGCTTGCACAAGTTTGGAAAAGCCGGTCTTATAGATCTCTTCTAGAGTAAAGTGGGAGGCGTTTGCGAGGTGGCGCAGCATCACCTCATTGTAGAGGCGGTCGGCCAGGGGCTGATCGCAGGACGACAGAGAGGGAAGCTTAAGATTCATCAGCCGCGCATGGAAGTAGGCCTCGATCTTTTTTAGCGTTTGATTGCTTGTTCTCTTCCCGAGGTGCAGGATAGAGGTGTGCACCTCTCCAAAATCGGTCAAGATGACACAGAGCGCGCGCGTTTCGTCCAGGGAGATGAGTTTGACATCCAGGACAAAGTCGTGATCGAAGCGGGGAGAGGAAAGAAAGACGGCGCAGCCGCTCGCGGCGCTTACGGCTTCGGCCGCGCTTTGGAGGTAGCGGGCCACTTCGCGCGTCTCCCTGTTTAACCCTTGCGCGAGGACATCGGCCTCCTTTTCGGGAAGAGCGTCTCTGTTAAGATAGTGCGCCGCGTAGTGCTTGTAGGCTAAAGAGGTCGGAATGCGCCCTCCCGAGGAGTGCTGTTGGACCAAGTATCCCTGCTGTTCCAGTTTAGCCAAGTCATTGCGAATCGTTGCAGAACTCAAGGTCTCGAATCCCTGTTCTTTTAAGCTATTCGAGCTTACGGGACAGCCTGTTTCGAGATAGAGGTCAACCAGTCCGAACAGCAGGAGCTGTTCTCTACGATCCTTGTCGGGCTTTTTACGAAGGAGCTTTTTCAAGGCGTTCACAATCATTTACTTGTTGAAAATCTGCATTGTAGCAGAAGAGATCCCTCAGCGCAAGAAAAATTAGCAGTCGCAGTTCTTGTTTGCTGAATCTCATCTTAAATCATTGGCGATAAGTTGTTTACACAATAAACTCTCTTCGTCAACCTCAAAATGTTGATGTTAAGGAGTTTAGAGAAGCAATCCTTTTTAAAAAATAACTAATTAAAAATTAATTATTTAGTTTCTGTTTTTTTTATTTTTAATATGTTAAAATAAAGTATAAATTATGATAACGGACATACTTAATAATAGTTTACAGTCTCTTTCGGATGCTTTTTCAAAAGGTTTTTTTTGGGCTGAAAGGGAAAAGAGGTCTCGGTTAGGGATGATCGAAAGGCTCTTTCGCGCCCTAGTAGGCGGTTGCTTTGGCTTTTTCACGGTCGACGAGGTGTGCAAGGAGCGTTCCGATTTCGCCTTGCGTGCCGCTCTAGGAGAGTGTAGAAGGAAGACGGTGATGAAAAAGCCGCTGGTAAGAGATTGCTTGCAGGCTCAAGCCTCCTCTCTTGATCCTCTGATGATCAAGGTTAGCGAGCTCGTCTGGCGGTATCTCCCGCTGCCAAAGAACCGGTCGTCTCCAACCACGCCTGTTTCAGATATTCAGAAAAATGAGACACTCGATTTGCCGTCAGACAGAGATCCCTCCTCAGGCAGCGATATTAGCGATGAAGAGCAATTACAGGCAGGAGAGCAATCACCTAAAGAGATGGATCCACAAGGAATTGGCAGCCCCATCGCTTTGTCAAACTTAATAGACGGAAATCAATTGACGGACAAAGAAAAAGAAATAGCATTATTTATCCTAACTGAGATTTGTGATAAGACTTTCGGCTGTGGTCTTATTGATAAAGGGATACTGATATCGAAGGTCCTAAGAAAGTATGGAACGGATGTGCATCCTCAATGCGCTCTCGTCTTTGTCTGGGAATGGCTCTTAAAGGAGCAGCTTTCCTTGATGAAATCTTTGAAGAAAGAATCTCAAAAATGGGAGTTCTTTTTAAAAAATTTTATCCAGGAAAAGACGGCCCCGGATGATTGTGGCAATGTCGTCATTCTTTTACAGGACCTGTTGAAGAATCGCCTGTTAAAGCGCGAGCAATTAGAGAGAATATACACGAAAAACGATCTTTTGGCATCTTCCGAGCAAAAGTGGTTACAGGAAGTCTTTGCATGTTTGGTCGAAGAGTTGCCGCTCTTATAAAAATCTCACTTCTTTAAAAGGCGCAGGCTATTTAGCCCTACCAGGATCGTCCCTCCTTCGTGGATGATGACGGCAAGCCAAAGAGGAACCAGGCCCAGAAGGGCGGGGACGGAGGCAAGCGAGATGACAAGAAGAGCAAGGCTGAGGTTTTGCTTTACGATCTTAAGCGTCATTTTTGCCTTGCGAAAGAGCCAGGGGAGCAAAGAGATCTCGTCATGCAGGAAAACAACATCCGCCGCGTCGATGGCAGTTCTGCTTCCGATCTGTCCTAAAGAGATTCCTACAGTGGCGCGCGCCAGGGCCGGGGCGTCGTTGAGTCCGTCTCCGACCATGGAAAGGCCTTCTTTTTTGGAGAACTCCGAGACGATGCGCAGTTTTTCTTCGGGAGTCAGATCTGCAAAGAACTCATCGATTCCGGAAAGACGGGCTACGGCTTCGGCATTCACACGCCGGTCTCCTGTGAGCATGACGATCTTTAACTTTTCGTATTTGAGTTCTTCGATGAGGGAAGGAACGGAGGGTCTGAGTTCATCGCGAAAGAAGAAAGCAAAGAGAGCCCCCTCTGCGAGAAGAAGCGTATACATGTCCTTTTCTTCCTGAAGTTTGGGAAGGATCTCTTTCCATTTTTCTAAAAGAGACGAGGAGAGATGTTCAAAGAGAAAGGCGGCGTTGCCGATGTGCAAAAAGATCTCTTTTTGAGGTAGATCGACCCTTCCTTCCAGCCCGAATCCGGGGATTGACTTGAAGTGGGCCAGAGAGAGAACGGGGAGGCCTCTCTTTTCTGCTTGAGCGACGAGAGCTTCTCCAATCGGATGGAGAGCGTGGCGCTCGAGCGTTGCGGCAAGGGTCAGCGCCAGGGTTTCATCGATGCCCTCGGATGGAATCAGGGTTTCCATTCGATCCATAGAGAGCTTGCCTGTTGTCAGGGTGCCCGTTTTATCAAAGGCCACCCGGGAGCAGTTTGCAAGGGCGTCGAAGATGACGCTTCCTTTTAACAAAATGCCGCGCTTGCTGCAGCTGCTGATGGCGCTTAAGTAGGCAGTTGGGGTAGAGAGAATCAGCGCACAGGGGGACGCGGCAATAAGAAAGGTGAGAGCGCGGTAGATGCTTCCCTCGCTCCCCCGATAGGGAATCGAAAAGAGGAAAGGGAGAAAGAGGGCAAAGAGAAAAGAGAGGCCGATGATGAAGAGGGCGTAATGGTCTCCAAAGCGATTTAAAAGACGCTGAAGGCGGGGTTTTGCAGCTTGAGCCTCAAGGATGAGGCGGATGATCTGACTTAAGGTCGAATCGCCGCTGGCGCGGGTGACCTCAAGCGTTAAGGTGCCGTCTAAGTTAAGCGCTCCAGCGGCCACTTCCTGGCCGACTGATTTCGAGACGGGCCGGGTCTCTCCCGTGAGATGGACGAGATTGACAAAGGAGCTTCCGCTGATCACCTTGCCATCTAAAGGGACGATCTCCCCGGCCTTAATGAGAATCTTAGCTCCGGCTTCTATCTCCTTGAGAGAAGATTCGATGATCTCTCCTCGTTCTTTGATGACATTTGCCTTCATGGGACAGAGGCGCTTGAGGTGGATTAGCGTTGACTTTGTCTTGTGTTCGACAGTGCTCTCGAGCGCTGCCGAGAGTTCAAAGAGGACCAGAAGAAGACCTCCCTCTTTTCCGCTTCCAATAAAAAGGGAGAGAAGGGCGGCGAGTGTCATCAGGACGTCGATGTTGATCTCGAGATGTTTGAGATCTTCCATAGCTCCGATCAGTGCGGGAGTCCCCGAGAGAAAGTAGACCGGGATCAAAAAGAGATGAGAGAAAGGAGGAGAAAAGAGAGAGAGGGCGAAAGAGACGCAAAGAAGAATAGCCGAGGCGCAGGCGATGCGCATCCGGAGGTTTTTACTCCACTTGCGCGAAGAGGGGATTAAAAAGGGGCTGATCGTCTCCTCTTGTCCCGACGCAAAAAATTCATCAAAATAGTAAGGCATTAGGAGGAAGCGGAGTAGAGGATTTGAGAGAGAAAGTAGGCGGCTCCGATAGCGAAAATCCCGACAGAGACGTTCCAGATAATCGCCTGAATGAGCCGATTTCTTTCTGCTTTTGCAGAGAGTGAAGCAGCAAAGATAAAGACGGCTCCTGCCATAAGGGGAAGCCCCAGGGGAGGATGGATTAGGTAGCCGAAAAGAGAGAAGCCCGTTGCAAAAAGCGCCCCCACAGCGGCTCCGAAGCCCTGCTTCAAGGGATGTTCGTAGGCTTCTAGATTTAAGCCCAGCTCTTCTTCTACCATAACCTGCAGGAGGCGGTTGTCGTCTGCCATCAAAACACTCACGACCTCTTCTAATAGTTTGCCCGTAAATCCCTTGGATCGATACATCTCCACAAGCTCCTCCCGTTCGGTCTGTCTGTGGTGTTCGATTTCCCACCTCTCCTGTTCGATCAGCCGGTGCAGGCGCTCGAGGCGCGCCCATCCCAGGTTGGCGCTTCTTCCCACCATCCAAATCACAGAGCCGCAAGAAAAGAGGGCGAGAAGTAAAAAAAGCTGCGGGAAGGATAACCCTGCCTGTTTGAGGATGATCCAGAGTAAAAAAAGAGAGAGGGAGCTGTTTTTTGCACTATCGGCGGCCGCTGCCAGATGTCCGGACATTTCCGTGCCGTGGATCTCTTCGGAAGCTTGAGCGGCGCGCAGCCTGGCCTCTTTGAGGTGATCGGAGACTCGTTTGCCGTTAAAGTGATTGGGCGGCGGTGAGTGTGTCATCGAATATTAAGCTCTTTCATTCCCTTTAAATAGTGATGTAAGACGAGAGGAAGCGAGACGCTGCCGTCCGGGCGTTGGTTGCTTTCCAAAAGAGCAATCATCAGGCGGGAGGTCGCCAGACCCGATCCATTCAAAGTATGGACAAGCTCCGGCTTGCCGCCCCTTTTGCGAAAGCGTATCTTGGAGCGGCGCGCCTGAAAGTCGGAGCAGTGGGAGATGGATGAGACTTCGTAATAGCGCTCTTGAGACGGAAGCCATACCTCCACGTCCACTGTCTTCGTCGCCGCAAAGGAGGTGTCCGCTGTCACCAGCTGCATCAGACGGTAGTGGAGGTTGAGTCCGCTTAAAATCTTCTCTGCGCTGGCAATCATCTCCCGGAAAAGCTCTTCGCTTGTCTCTGGAGCGGAGAAGGCGAACATCTCCACTTTGTTGAACTGATGGGTGCGGATAAGGCCGCGCTCCTGCCGTCCGGCTGCTCCCGCCTCCCTTCGGAAACAGGGCGTGTAGGCGGCATATTTTAGGGGAAGGTCATCGGCGTTAAGTATTTCATCAAAGTGGACGCCGTTTAAGACTACCTCGGCGGTTGGGATGAGATAGAAGGGAAAGTGAGCGTCATCGAGCTTAAAGCTCTGGTCGGCAAACTTGGGAAGCTGTCCGCTTCCGTAAAGGATCTCCTTTTTGACAAGGAGCGGCACCATCCACTGTTCAAATCCATTCTCCTCGTGGATATCGAGCATGTAGTTAAGAAGCGCCCACTCCAGACGGGCGCCCCGGCCGCGGTAAAGAGGCCAGCCGCTCCCTGCGAGTTTTGCCCCCCTTTCAAAATCAAAGAGAGCCAGTCCTTCTCCCAGCTCCAAGTGGCTGCGGATGGGAAAGGAAAAGGAGGGCCTCTCTCCCACGCTCTTCAGACAGACGTTATCCTCCTTGTTTAAAGAGATTTTTACACTTTCATCCGGGAGATTGGGAAGAGAGCTTAAGGCTTCCTGAAGCTTTTCCTTAAGCCCCGAGAGCTCTTGCTCAAGAGCGGCAATCCTCTCTCCCATTCCGCTCACCTCTATTAGTTGAGAAGCACTCTCTTCTCCCTTTCTGCGCCTCTCTCCGATATCCTTCGAGAGCTGGTTGCGTGTTGCCTGCAGCTCCTCCGCCTCGGTTAAGATGCGCCGCACTCTCTCATCCAGCTCCAAAACCGAAGAGAGCGTAAGGGCGGGCTCTTTTGTTCTGAGCCTGGTCTCGATCCCTTTGGGGTCTTTTCTGATCTCCTTGATATCCAACATAGTTTGCCTTTTTTGTGTGATTGTAGGCCCGACTTCTCAAAAAAGCAACAGCTCCTGATCTTGCATCCCTTGAGATTGCGCTTGAAGAGGGCAGTTGAGTATGATACCCTTTTATCTATTCAACAAAGTTATTTGTGGTTGTTTTTATGGCAGATTATCCTAAAGCTCAGAACCCTTTATTGTTGCGCTTTCATCGGTTGATGGATGCCTTTGCAAAGTCGGATGACGAGCGCGACTTCTATCTCGATACGGTTGAGGGATTTATACTCTTTGTCAATCTGGACAAAGGGCTAAAGGAGCTGGAGGAGCTTTCCCGGGAACTCAAAGAGAATCTCAAGCGCTACCGTCTGATCCCCAAGATGACTTTTTATGAGACGAAGAAGTTCATGGAGGGATTTATCAATGAAAAAGTTTATGATATTGATACGAAAGAGAAACTCAGCGACATTATCCAGTCCAAAGAGGCCAGGGAGAATTTTCTTGAGTTCATCTATGACCATTTGACGGAACTGGAAAAGTGGCAGCAATACTATGTGGAGCGCTCACGGATTCGCATCATTGAATGGCTGAGAAATGAACAGATCCAGTTTGTTTTTGAAGAGGATCTTGACTTAAGTAAAAACATTTTAGAGAAGCTGAAGATGCAGCTCTTTGAGTCTAAAGCTCCCAAGGATGTGATGCAAGCTCGCGAGCTGATCTTCGCCAAGGCAAAGACCTACTATTCGAGCGAAGCGTTAAATCCGCGCCCCAAACGGGGACGTCCGCCCAAACAGGCCGCCAAAGTTGAACTGGAACCCCAAGTCACCGTGGATCTCTACACTACAGTTCCTCCGGCTGCCCGTTCTTTTCTTTTCATGCCGGAAATTACCAGCGCTGCCGCCGTTACCTTCTCGTCTCGTTTTGATACGGAGGCGGACTTGCTCGCCTCGCTGAGAGGAAGCTCTCGAGTCAAGGTGGACGCACGGCTTCAGGCCCTCTCTGAGAGGTTGGAATCTCTGCGCCATCTTTCGGCGCGTCTTGTGGGAGGAGGCGTTCCCGGTCTTGAAAAAGAGGAAAAGCTTCTCAAAGCGGTCAGTAAAGCGGAAGAGGTTGTTCCGGAAGAGATGGAGCCAGAAAAGAAACGGCGCCCGCTGCTGGAGGTGGTCCGCGGCTTTTTGCCAAAGAAGAAAAAGGAGCTAGAGCCTTCCAAAGTTGCCAGGAGGACTGAGAAGCGGGCTATTAAAACGGTTACTCCTTTGCAAAAAAAACCTTCGAAAAAGTCTAAGTAATCAAAATTGTTATGACATCATCTCCCTTATCCTTAGAAGAGCCTTTTCTTCTCACTAAAGAAGGGATGCTAAAAGCGTTTGAAATCCTCTATCTCTCCCGCTTGATGGACGAGAAGATGGAAAAGCTCGCGAAGCAAAATAAAGGGGGAGCCTTCCACCTGTCGACGCAGGGCCATGAGATGATCGGAGCGCTTGCGGCTCTTTCGTTAAGACCAGGAGTGGATTGGGGATTTCCCTATTATAGAGACAGAGCCTTTGCCATTGGCTGGGGATGCAGCTTAAGCGATCTTATCGGAGCCCTCCTTGCGCGTGCGGTTCCCCACCATTCGGGAGGGCGGATGATGCCCGACCATTTCAGCCACAAAAGCTTGCGTCTTCCTTGCCAGTCGAGCGTGGTGGGTTCTCAGTTTTTGCAGGCGGTGGGCGTTGCCAAGGCGATCCAACTGGCGGGCAAAGACGAGGTGGTCTACGTCTCCGCAGGGGATGGGGCGACCTCGCAGGGAGATTTTCATGAGGCGCTCAACTTTGCCGCCTTGCACCGTCTTTCCGTTCTCTTTGTCATTCAGGACAATGAATGGGCGATCTCCGTTCCCTCTTCCGAGCAGACGGCAGGCGGATCCATTGCGGAGCGGGCAAAGGGCTTTGCCGGCCTTTCGATCCATGAGATTGACGGCTGCCACTATTCCCAGGCGGCCTCCGTTCTGTCCGAAGCTTCTTTGAGGGCGCGCCGGGGCGAGGGCCCCTCTTTAATCATTGCAAAAGTTCCCCGTATTGGCCCTCATAGCAGCAGCGATGATCCTGCAAAATACAAAACAGAAGAGATGATCGCAAAGGAGAAGGGGCGCGATCCTCTTCCCAGGATAGAAGCTTTCGTCATAGAGGAGGGGGTGGTGGTCCAAGAGGAGATGGAAGCTCTCAAAAGGACGCTATGCGAGCGGATCGAAGAGGCGGCCCGCTTGGCGGACGCGCTTCCCTTTCCCGACCCTTCCACGGCGGCGGCTCGGCTCTTTTGTCAGAGCGAAGAAGTTGTGGAATCTCCTGAGGAGGAGCGGCTTTCTTTCTCGTCCGAGGGCATTGTGATGGTGGACGCGCTCAATCGGGCTCTTCATGAAGAGATGGCCTTAGATGAAAGAGTCGTGGTCTTCGGGCAGGATGTCGCCCGCAGAAAGGGAGGGGTCTTTCGCGTGACGCACGAGCTGACGGAGAGATATGGAACGGAGCGCTGTTTTAACACGCCCCTTGCGGAGTCAACGATTGTGGGCCTTGCCTTGGGGATGTCGCTCGCCCATGGATTTAAACCGGTGGCGGAGATCCAGTTTGCCGACTACATGTGGACCGGGATCAATCAGATTGTCAATGAACTCTCCAGCATTCACTATCGATCCAATGGAGAGTGGAACTGTCCGCTCGTCATCCGCATGCCGTGCGGCGGCTACATCCAGGGCGGTCCCTACCATTCACAGAGTGTCGAATCCTTTTTAGCACACTGTCCCGGTCTGAAAATTGTCTTTCCTTCCCATGCTGCCGACGCCAAGCGTCTGCTCAAGGCGGCGATTCGCGATCCCAACCCCGTCATCTTCCTCGAACATAAGGCGCTCTATCGTCAAAGGTTCTTTTGCGCACGGGAGGAACCCCCTTCCCACGCACTTCTCCCGCTGGGGAAGGCGCAGGTTGTTTTGCCGGGTTCAGATGTAACGCTCATTGGCTGGGGAATGACGGTTGTCATGGGGTATGAGGTTGCACAAAGGCTTGCCAAAGAGGGGATCTCTGTAGAGCTGATCGATTTGAGAACACTTGTTCCCTTTGATAAAGAGAGCGTTCTTGCATCGGTGCGCAAAACGGGAAAAGTGCTGATTGCGCATGAAGCGCCTCTCTTCGGGGGCTTTGGAGCGGAAGTTGCCGCCCAGATTGCCGAAGAGTGCTTTTCCTATCTCGACGCTCCCATCAAAAGAGTGGGAGCCAAAGAGTGCGCGGTTCCTTACAGCAAAGTTTTGGAAGAAGCGGTCTTGCCGCAGGCGCAAGAGATTGAAAAGGCCTTGCGGGAGCTTGCTCAATTTTGAGTGCTCTTTCTTGAGAGGGTTAATTTGTTAAAGCGCGCGAGTTTTTTGTGGACTCCCGCCGCTCTTCTTGACGCTCTTCCACAGAGCTCCTCTCTCTTTCTCTCTTTGAGAATTTTTTGGCGGTAGAACAGGCGAGCGAGCAAGCTCTCTTGCGTCTTTTCCAGCGCCTCCGCTTCACAGTTAAAGAGAGGGCTTTTCCCAATCTTAATCATTGCCTTGGCATTGACAATGAGTTGATCAAGAGTAGCGTCCAGATCTTCGATGATCTCTTCTCCTGATTCCATCATGACCTCCTTGCAGAGAGTTCATTTCCAACTGTAAAGTATTTTTTTTATAAAGTAAAATAAAAATTTTAAAATCTCTGAAGTTGATTTTTGATGGACCTTGCGTCAAAGTAAAGCGTTTTGTAAATGAGGGGATGATGATTTGCTGCTGTCCTCTGGCGTCGGGGTCGAAAGGGAACTGCGTCTATGTGGGGACGGAGGAGACAAAGATTCTCATTGACGCGGGGATCAGCTATCGCCAGCTGGTGTTAAGATTGAGTCAAATGGAGATCTCTCTTGATCAAATTGATGCCATTTTGATTACGCATGAACATGCCGATCACATCAGCGGCCTTCAAACCCTGACGGGAAAGTACCCTATTCCTGTTCTGGCCAATAGCGAGACGGCAAAGGGAATTTTAGAAGCGCTCTCGTTGCACTCTAAATTTAAGATCTTTTCGACGGGAGAGAGTTTTGAATTTGGAGATCTGGAGATCTTTCCTTTTAGCGTGCAGCACGATGCTTTGGATCCCGTGGGCTTTACGGTGAGAAGAGAAGCGTCTCAATTGGGTTTTTGTACGGATCTGGGATTTGCCACGACGCTTGTGAAAGAGAGCCTTAAAAAGTGCGACTATCTCTACCTTGAAGCAAACCATCAGGTCTCGATGGTTCACTCCTCGAATCGCCCTTTTCTCTACAAGCAGAGGGTTTTAAGTCGCCAGGGCCATCTCTCGAATGAGGCGTGCGCAGAACTTCTCTCTGAGATTTATCATAAAGGTTTGAAAAAAGTGCACCTTGCCCATCTCTCCAGCGAATGCAATTCTGAAGAGCTCGCCCTAAAGATTGTCAAAGAGAGGCTCGACGCCCTGGGGGCAGAGGTGGAGCTCTTGATTGCCTACCAGGATCGTGCAAGCCGGCCGTTTATTCTTGGATCTCAAGCTTTGTCTTCTTGCGACGTGCGATGAAAAAGCAGAAAAAGCCGACAGAGACAAAGACCAGAGCAAAGAAATAGTAGGTCTTGGGGGCGGAAGGATGGAGGGATTCTTCTTCTTCGTCAAAGAGAGTCAGGCCGGCTGCGGCTTCGTTATCTTCAACGTTTTCAAAGACCGTTTTTTCCGGAGAGGGGAGAGTGAAGCTGTAGCCGAGGCTGATGGCGCTGAATACAAAGAGGATGTAGCCCATCATCTTGAGGCGGGGAATGAGTTTTTTTTCGATTTCACGGGGATCGGTTTTTTCTTCTGTCATGGTTTTTCTCGTTCAAAGGGAAGGGGAAGTTGGGGTGCGCTCTTAAATACCTGTCTGGGTTTGCTTCCATCTTGCGGCCCGATCACTCCATTTGCCTCAAGCTCATCCATAAGCGAGGCGGCCCTGGCGTAGCCGATCTTGAGCTTTCTTTGCAAAAAAGTGGTAGACGCGGTCCGGGTCTCTAAGACGATGCCTAATGCCCCGTCGTAGAGGGAGTCTTTACCCTCTTCAGAGCTTTCCGAGAGCAAAAATTCGTCAGCCGGCATCCGATCAAAGGACTCGATGAGATAGTTGGGCGGCGCCTGATCGCAAATGTAGGAGACGATGCGCTGGATCTCTTCATCGCCGACAAAGGCGCCCTGCGCGCGGATGAGGTGGGAGCTCCCGGGAGGGAGGAAGAGAAGGTCGCCGTTGCCAAGCAGACTCTCTGCTCCATTTTCATCTAAGATGATCTGAGAGTTGACCCTGCTTGCGACCTTGAAGGCGATGCGCGAAGGGAAATTGGCTTTGATCAATCCTGTGATCACTTCTCGGGAGGGGCGCTGCGTGGCCAGGATGAGATGGATGCCGACGGCTCGCGCCATCTGGGCGATCCTTGCGATCGGGGTTTCGAGATCGGTGCTCGAGGCCATCATGAGATCAGCAAATTCATCAATGACGGCCACAATACAGAACATGCGCACGGGGATGGCGACGCTGAGCGAGGCCTCAAATTCCTGATTGATTTTGCGATTGTTAAAGGCGTTGATGTTGCGCAAGCCCAGCTGTTTGAGGATGTCGTAGCGAATGAGCATCTCCTTGACCAGATAACTGAGCGCTGCATAGGCTCCTCGAGGCTCTGTAATGACGGGAGAAATGAGATGGGGGAGTTCATGGTAGGGAGTGAGCTCCACTTTTTTGGGGTCGATGAGAAGGAGCTTCACCTCGTCGGGCCGGCTGTTCATGAGGATGGAGAGAATTAAAGTGTTGATGCAGACGGATTTACCGGAGCCTGTCGCTCCTGCAATGATGCAGTGGGGCATGCGGGTCAAGTCTGCCATCACGCTCTCTCCGCTGACGGTCTTTCCGATGAGAAAGGGGATGTGGAAGCGGCGCGGCTGCTTCTGGTATTCCGACACCAGCTCTTTTAAGTTTACCTCCTGGGGATAGAGGGAGGGAATTTCAATCCCGACGGCGGCTTTTCCCGGGATGGGAGCTAAGATGCGGATGGCCTTGGCCTGAAGGTTAAGCGCGATGTCGTTTTCGAGCGTTTTGATCTTTTGCACCTTCACGCCAATGGCGGGATGAACCTCAAAGGAGGTGATGGTGGGGCCTGAGTGAATCTCTCCGACTTTTGCCTCAATGCCAAAGCTAAGCAGGGTCTCTTCTAAGATCTCGGCTTGTCGGCGCAGCTCTTTTTTTAAGGCGGGCTGATCGATCTTCTTTGGATTTTTGAGAAGGGAGGGCGGAGGGAGGTGGTAAGAGGCGAAATCTCCATTGTAGACTCTTTGTGAAGAGAGCGCTTTTTCCCGTTTCGCGGCAGGGAGGGCGCTCTCCTGCTCTTCAGGGGCTTTTTTCTTCAGGAGGAAGGCGCTTGGGGGAGCCTCTCTCTTTTCCTCAGGTGTATAGAGGGGTTTGGGCATCGACGAGGAGTGGGTCAAGCTCTTTTCCACTTCAGAGAGAAAGAGATCGGGCTCTTCTTTGCTTTTTTGAGAGGAAAAAAGGAAGATTTCCCGAAGGAAGGGTGTGATCTTGGGTCTAAGCCATACAAAAAGGCGGGAAGGGGCGGAAGAGAGCTTGGTTAAGGCAATGTCAAAAAAGAGGAAAAAAGAGAGCGTGCCCAAAAGAGAAAAGGTTAGGAAGATGCCCCCGTTGCTTAAGAGTCTTTGCAGATTGAACTTCGGAAGATCGAGATAGAGGGAGTAGAGCGGAACGCCGCCCAGAAAATGGCGTGTTGACGTGTGTGGAAAGGGGTCGGGCAATAAAAGAGTCTCTGAGAGGGAGAAGTGATAAAAGCGAGAGGAGAAGAGGGGATGGGTCTCGGCAAAAAGATTGAGAAGCATGCTCGAGGAGAAAAGAAGGAGGGAAAGGTAGACCAGCTTGATCTTCCAGGGAGGGGTTTTGCGTGAGCTTAAAATTTTCCATCCGAGCAGAAGAGAGCCGCTCACTAAGAGATAACTAGAAAAGCCCAGACACCAATGCAGAGACCAGGCGATGCTATGTCCGATCAATCCCAGCCAATTGTGAGCGGAGTCGGTTGCATTAAAGCTTACAAGAGAAAGAAGCAGCACAAGTGCGCCGGCAAACAGGGCGAGTCCTTGCACTTCGTGATGTCTTCCCTCTTCTTCTCTCTTTTTCATTGCACAAAATAGAGTATCGTCACTCCCCCCAGGATGAGACAGTACCACCCGAAGGGGCGCAGGTTTCCTTTGCTTAAACGTCTGATGGCCGGCTTGACCATCAATGCCCCTACCCCTAATGAAGACAAAAAACCGATTAAACAGGAAGAAAAAGATAGGGGAGGAGGATCTTTGGAAAGCATCAGGAGATGGACAAGCTCCAAGATATTGCCTCCTAGGATAGTAGGAATGGCAAGAAGAAAGGAGAACTGGACGGCCTCCGCAGCACTCCATCCCAACGATTGTGCGCAGGAGATGGTGGAGGCGCTGCGCGAGATGCCCGGAATGAGGGCAAAGCCCTGAGAGGCGCCGATCCACAAAACGTCATGGGAGCGGCCCTTCCATCCGTTTCCGGGAGAGGATTTGAAGCGCATGCGATCGGAGGCGAAAAGGAGCGCTCCTGTTCCCATTAGGAAAAAACCCAGGAGGGAGAAAGAGGAGGCGAGCTCTCTTAAGGATTTTAACAGAAAATAGGCGGGGACGAGAGGCAAAAGAGCCATCGCAAGGAAGAGGAAGTCTTCTCTTTTTTGAAAGAGCCCGGCTATTTTCTTTCGAAGAAAAAAGAGAAGGGCTATCAGCGTGCCGCTGTGGCAGGAAAGATCAAAGAGAACCTGATCTTCCTTGATGTCGAGATGCATCAAGAACTTGGCGATCTTGAGATGAGCAGAGGAGCTGACGGGAAAGAACTCTGTAAGTCCTTGGACGATCCCGAGAAGAAGAGATTCAATTGGGGACATGATAGTGAAAATGGGAACAATTGCTTCAACAAGGGCGATCGACGGGATTCGAACCCGCGACATTTGGAACCACAATCCAACGCTCTAACCAACTGAGCTACGATCGCCAAAGGATGCGCAATTATCCGCTAAAAGAGGGATTCTGTCAATTTGCTCCGCGCTGTTGCCAGAAGTCCTGTCCAAAAGAGGAGAGTGAAAAAAAAGATCACGGCCCATAAGGGGAGTTGGGGTGCTTTCAGAAAGAAGTGTAACGAGAGCGGGGGGTGAGAGATGAGCCTAAGCAAAGCGGCGGTGAAGGAGCTGTTCGCAAGATGGAAGAGCGAAAAGAGAGGAGAGATAGGAGTTAAGAGAAGGCCCAGAATCAACAGCACGAGGGAGATGCCGACCCAAGAGGGAATAAAGAGATTGTAGAGGAGGCTTAAAAAAGGAAATTTTCCAAAAATAGAGAGGGTGGCGGGAATGGCAAAGAGATGAACGGAGGTGTTCAGAGCCAGAGTTTTGCGCAAGGTTGCCGACATGAGGTAGCCTGCTTGATGGATTCTTTTCATCCCTTGGAGCGCGGACAATTTCCGGGGAGGGAGAAGAGAGGAGATCAAAGCCTCGCAAGGAGAGGTGAAAAGCAGGATGGCAAGCGTCAAAAGAAAGCTCAGCTGGAACCCGAGCTTGAGGATGACTAAGGGGTCTAAAAGAAGAGCTATGATGAGGCCGACGCCTAAGATGTTGAGCCCTGAGGCGCGCCAGACAAAGAGCCTTCCTGTGAGAAAACAAGAAATTGCAATCCAGGCTCTTTGACAGGATGGAGCCTCGCCAATAAAGAAGAAGTAAAGCGTGATTAAAGGCAGCAAAAGAAAGGTGGTCATTCTGGGGGGGAAAAGAGCTCCGATGAGAAGGGTCAAGAGAGCGGCGATCCAGCCAAAATGGAAGCCCGAGATGGCCAGTAAATGAACAAGTCCTAATCGTCCGAATTCAAAACTTAAGGCCCGGTCTTCAATCTCTCCTGTTGCCAATGCCGAGAGAAAGGCGTAGCTCTTGGGATGAGGAATGCATTCTCGCAACACGCGCCGGATCTTTTCTTTGGCCTCAAAACGCGCCTTAGCCAGACTGAAAGTTCCTTTTTCAGGGCGCCAGTTCCCTTGCGCTTTGAAAGAAAAGAAGGATCTTCCTTTTCGTTGCAATGTGCCTTCAACTGCATAGGCGCAATGTGCAGGAGGCGGACTCATTTTGAGGGAAAGAAAAAGAGAGCAGGGAATATTTTTGCAAAAGACTCTTTGGGAAGGAGTTTTTCCTTCAAAAGTCTGCAATATTCCGCCGTAGCGCCAAAACTCCTGAAAAGGAGAGGCGCTTTTTTGGAAAGAGGAGATGGCAAAGACTCCCTCTCCTTTCCAATCGTTTTCACTTTCATCGGGGGGGATGTAGCGCAGCTTTGTCATTGCGTACCCCGTCAAGGCGGCAACAAGGAGCATACAGAGAACCTTGCGGTAAGAGAAAAAGGCGCTGAACAATGAGAGGAGGGGGATGCAGAAGGCCCACTTTCGATCCAAAGCAAGAGCGACGCCTGAGAGCAGAGAGATGCCCACAAAGAGAGCAGGATATCTGCGCCACAAATCAGAGAGCATAAAGAGAGTGTAGAGAAGCGATGGATTTTTTTTGTAATTTAACGTACCCTTGACTTTGCTGAGAGCTAAGGAATGTTAGATGTTAGATGTCGCTCATTTCTTTAAAAATTATCAACGCGACTTGACTCTTCAATTAGTGGCGGGCGGAGAGGGGCTTAAAAAAAAGATTAAAACACCTGAAGTGCACCGGCCCGGTTTGGGGTTGACGGGTTTTTTGAAGACCTATTCTCCAGACAGGATCCTCATCTTTGGAAAGGCGGAGATCCTCTACTTAAGAGAGCTCAGCCTCGAGCTTTCTAGAGTGCGCCTGGATGGCATCTTGACCCAAAAGACGCCGCTCGTGATTGTGTCGAGACGGCTCGTTCCTCCTCAAGAGTTGATAGCCTCCTGTAAAAAGCGACGCATCCCTCTCTTTCGCTCTCCTCTGACGACGAGGGATCTCTCCTCTCGCATCTCTTCTTTGCTTAAGAGGGAGACTTCTCCCGCCATGACCTGCCATGGGACTCTTGTAGAGGCATTCGGAGTGGGGGTTCTCATTCAGGGAGATTCTGCCATTGGAAAGAGTGAGACGGCGCTTGGTCTGATTGAGCATGGCCACCGCCTCATCTCGGATGACATCGTGCAGATTGGCGTCCGGGAAGGCAATATTTTAGAGGGATCGGGACCGGAACTGACCCGTCACCTGATGGAGATTCGCGGAATTGGGATTATCAATGTTGCCCATCTATATGGAGCCGTTTGTGTGCGCGACCGCAAGAGTATTGACTTAATCGTTAAATTGGAGGCATGGGATGACCGCCACTTTTATGATCGCGTTGGACTAGAGGAAAAGTATTGTGAGATGCTGGGAGTCAAAGTGCCCATCCATCTTCTTCCATTGAAGCCCGGAAGAGATGTCGTTCTTTTGCTGGAGACCATTGCGTTGAACCATCGCCTTAAAAAGAGGGGGCTCGATTCCGCCAAGGAGTTTAATACAAAACTCTTGCAAGCGATTGCTAAAAAGCAAAAAAAACAAGGGTCTCGTCTTCAAAGCATTCTCAGGGAGAAAGGGTAATGGAAGAGCTTTCCGAGCCCACACGCCTCTACGATCGGGAAGAGCGCCGCCTGCAGGGAGCTCCCGTCAGCGAAGGGATCGCCATTGGAAGACCCTTTTTCCTCGGCTCTTTTGAGGAAGAAGAGAGTGATCCTGAAGTCTCTATTCCTCATGAGGAGGTTGAAAATGAGATCTTGCGATATCGCAAGGCTCTTACTTTAAGCCGAGAAGATTTAAAGCAACTCCAGGAGAAGCTCGAAAAGGAGGGATCGACTGACGCGAGAGAGATCATTGATGCCCATATTCAAATGCTCAGCGATCCTCTGATGACCACGCACATGGAGGAGATGATCAGAAAGATGAAGCAGAATACGGAGGTGGTCTTTCGCTCTGTGATGGCCGATTATCAAGAGAAGCTGAGTCAGGTGCAAGACTCCCTCTTTCAACAACGTGTCATCGATGTGATCGATTTGTCCCATCGTGTTTTAAACCATCTGCGGCCAAAAACAAGAGATCGCTTTGCGCAAATTCCTCAAAACGCCGTCATCTTTGCCAAGGAGCTTGCTCCTTCCGAGACGGCAGAGGCTCAAGCGAGCCGCGTGAGCGCCTTCGTGACCCAGAAAGGGGGAGGCAGCTCTCATGCGGCCCTCATTGCCCGTTCCAAGGGAATTCCCTTTGTCGCCAGCATCGATACACAGCTTTTTAAGAGTGTCCAGGGAGAATGTGTGATTGTAAACGGGCGGACAGGGGATGTGATCATTAATCCGACTGACAAGACATTAAAGGAGCATCGCAGATTGCAACTGCTGTTAAAAAAGCGCACGCGGCAGCTCGATTCTGAGACGCTGCTTCCTTCACAAACTTTAGATGGCCGCTCGGTCCCCCTCTATGCCAATGTGGGCTCTGTTTTAGAACTTGAAGAGATGCGCGCTTACGGCGCGCAAGGGGTGGGTCTCTTCAGGACGGAGTTTCTCCTTTCCAAAGAAGAGGAGTTTTTGTATTTGGAGGAAAAACAGTTCTCTACATACCAAGAGGTATTTCGGATAGGTCAGAATCTTCCTCTTGCGATGCGTCTTTTTGATTTAGACGAAGAGAAATTTCCAACAGTGCTGCCTCTTTGTGACAAGAGAGTCGGGGTGCGGATGGGATGTCGGGGAATACGCTTTTTACTCAACCACGAAGAGCTCTTTAAGAGACAATTACGCGCTCTTTTGCGCGCGAGCGCTTTAGGCCAGCTGCGCCTGCTTCTGCCCTTTGTTTCCAATGTGGAAGAGGTCCGCCTCACAAAAAAATTGATCAGAAATATTGAAAAGGAACTCAAGAGCCAACATGTTCGTGTGAAACGAGTGCTCCTGGGATGTATGATTGAAGTGCCCGCGGCCGTCATGATGGCGCAAGAGATTGCCGAAGAGTGCGACTTTCTCTCCCTTGGGACAAACGATCTGATCCAGTATACGCTGGGCATCGAGCGCAGCCAAATTGAGATGAATACTCCCTATTCCGTCCTTCATCCCAGTGTGCTGCGCATGATTCAAAGAGTCATCGAAAGTGCGCATCTGGTTCGAAAACCTGTCACTCTTTGCGGAGAGATTGCGACAAGCACGGATCTGATTCCTCTGCTCGTGGGTCTGGGTGTAGATGCTTTTTCCTGCTCGATCCGCTATCTTCCTCAAGTCAAAAGAGCGGTTCGGCAATGCACGTATCGGCAAGCGATAGCTTGGGCGCAAGCTGCCCTCACTTGCCGCACCCAGAAGGAAAGCGAGAAAATTTTAAAGAAGATGGGCGCTTTCAAAAGGGAAGGTTAAACCCTGATGGCAGAGAGAGGTTGCTCTCTTTTTCTTCCAGTTTTTTGAAGGCGTTTTCAAAAGCGGCTTGAATCAGATCCTCAAGTCCTTCAATGTCTTCGGGATCGACGCAGTCGGGCTTGATCATGATCTTTTTGAGCATTTTATTGCCGTTTAGTTTGACAGTGATCAGGCCATTTCCGCTCATGCCTTCGACTTCAGTTGCATCCATCTCTTCTTGCAGTTGAGCCATCTGTTCTTGGAACTGCTTCATCTGCTTCTTTTGTTTTGAAAATCCAGAGCCCATAACCTATTTTTTTACACTCCCTTCCAGCTCCATGGCTGTGAACCTCATCAGTGTATCATAATGGCTCTTTTTCTCCCCTTCCTTGAGAGGATGTTCGGCTTCAGGAAGAGGCGCAGAAGGCTTTTTCTTTAAAGGAATTTCTTCGCTCTTCAAAGGAGCAGCTTCAGGAAGAGGCGCGAAAGGCTTCTCTCTTAAAGGAATTTCTTCGCTCTTCAAAGGAGCGGCTTCAGGGAGAGGCGCGAAAGGCTTCTCTCTTAAAGGAATTTCTTCACTCTTCAAAGGAGCGGTCTCGGAGCCGAGAAGGGTGGGCTGTAAAGAAATATCCTCATGCTTGGAGGGAGCAGCTGCAGCGCTCTTTTTTTCTAGAGAAGGCGCGGGTTTGCGGTTCAAAAGAGAGGAGACTCTCTCTTCGAGCTCCAGCAATCTTTGGGTCAGCGAAGCAAGAGTGGCGACATGGCGCGAGCGGATGATTTTGAGAAGGACGGTTTCCATCTGGAGGCGTTTGAAAGGGATTCTGGAAGAGTGTTGGATGGTTTCACCAATCAGATCCAGCAAAAAAAATCCTTGCTCTTGAGAATAGAGCGCAGCAGACCTCAAGTACTCCGCTAACTCTTTTTCACTTAACGTGGGGAGGGGATGGTCGGGAGCGATCTTGAGAAGAAGGAGCGTATGATAGTGTTCCAAAAGAGATTCCAGAAAATGGCTTAAGTCCTTTCCTTCTTCAAAGAGGCGGCTTGCCAGCTCGAAGGCAAAGGAGAGATTGTTCTCGAAGACCGCTTTGTCCAGCTCAAAGAGAGTTTCTCTAGAGGGAATTCCCAACAGGGTGGAGAGGACCGATGCAGAGAGGGGAGGGGGGCAGGCATTGATCAGCTGATCAAAAAGGGATTCGGCGTCTCGGAGCGATCCGTCGGATCTGGAAGCAATGAGGGTGAGCGCCTCCTGTTCGATAGAGAGGTGAAGATCCTGGGCGATAACGCTGAGTTTTTGTTCGATTACGGGAATGGGAATTCTTTGCAAATCAAATCTCTGGCAGCGGCTGATGATGGTGGGAAGGAGTTTATGCGGCTCTGTTGTTGCAAAAAAGAATTTTACGCGCGGAGGAGGCTCTTCAAGGCTCTTGAGAAGCGCATTGAAGGCCTCTTTTGTGAGCATGTGGACCTCGTCGATGATGTAGATCTTGCAAAGATCGGGAGGGGGTGTAAAGTGAATCGTTTCATTGATCTGCCGGATATCGTCGATGCCGCGATGGGAGGCTCCGTCAATCTCAATGACAGTCAGGGAGCGGCTCTCATTGATCTCCCGGCATGAGGGGCAGATATTGCAGGGGTCGCACTCTTTCAGAGGGGCTGCGCAGTTGAGAGCTTTTGCGACCAGTCGCGCCAGCGTGGTCTTTCCCGTCCCTCTGCTGCCGCAGAAGAGATAGGCATGCGGAATGCGCTTGGAAACAAGACTATTTTTTAAAGTCGTAACGATCGCGTCCTGTCCGACGACCTCTGAAAAGGTTGCGGGACGGTATTTTCGCGGAACTATTTGATAAGTTTCTTGTTGTTTCATCCCTTCTCCGATGGAAAATCTTACCCATCAATTTATGATTTTTTGCTATTATCAAGGTAGAGGAAAAAGCTATACCGAACGCACTTCAAAAATTGGTTTTGGGCAACGCGAAAGCTCTCGCGGTTCGACGATCGCATCTCGCCTAATATTAGAAATATGGGGCGAGATGCGATCGTCGAACCCCGAGGCTTTGGCGCAGCCGAAAATCCAATTTTTGAAGAGCGTTCGGTATAAGATGGCCCGATTAGATCAGATTGAGAAGCGCAAAGAGTTTCGAATGAAATTTTCTTGGATAAAAGAACGAAAATTAGCCCTTTGTTTGCTCATTGGCTTTCTTTTCGTGCTTGCTTTGACTGCCTTCTTAAATTTCCGCGAGGTGCGCATCGAGGTTTTGGAGCTGGGGTCCGTCGCGGACCGGTATCTCATTGCTCAGGTGGATTTTGAATTTCCGGATGAAGACGCAGGGCGGATTCTCAATCAGCAAGCGGTCCAGGACATCGGGTCGATCTACAGGCTGGATGAAAAAGAGATCCTTAATCGGCGGCGCGCTCTAGAAGAGCAGCTCATTCACCATCCGGAATGGCGAAAAAAATTACCCAAAGCGACCTTTGAAGAACTTTTTTTTGGGGTGCATCAGCTTCAGAACGCCCTCTTGCAGAGCCGTTTCACGGATGAGAGAACATTGAGCAAGATCAAACATTTCGATCTTCTTAAAGAAAAGTTCTTTTTACTGCCCTCCGAACCCTTGTCCGGGCCGCTGCATCTCGACCCTTCTTTCTGGGAGCGCATAGAAGTGGAGGCCTTCGAAGGGGATCCCATCCCTGCAGAGGGAGCAGATTTTCTGATTCAATTTTTTAAAGAGCGGGAGTGGAATCTTTTCAATGATACTCTTTCAGAGAGAAACTTAAGGCAAGCGATCCTGGAGAGTCTTCCCGAGACCTACACGCGCATTGAAGCGGGGAGCCGACTGATTGATTCCGGAGAAAAAGTGACCTTGCGGCATGTTGCCATGATGCGCGCGATGAAGGACGCCTTGAAGAAGGCGCATGCCCTATGGGAGCCTCTTCCCATCCTGGGCAGTTTTCTTCTTGCTCTTTTGTTTACCTCTGTCTCAATCATCTTTTTTTACGTCAAACATCCCGATCTTCTCCGCTCTGCCCAAAAGCTCACGCTTCTTGCAACCGTGATCTTTCTCACGCTGGTTCTTGCCAAAGCGACAGAGTTTTTCGTCCTCAACCAGGAGACGAAATTTGCCGAGTTTATCTCCTATCCCCTCCTTGTTCCCTTTGCGAGCCTGCTTCTTTGCGTTCTCTTTGGAACGAGCGTCGCCTTCTTTATCTCCGCTTTTCTATCGATCATTTTAGGGGTCACTTTAGCTTTTGATCACGATCGCTTTTTAGTGATCAATCTGATTGGAGCGCTCGTTGCCATTATCTGTTCCAGGAAGATGCATAAGAGAAAGGAGATCTTTGCCGTCTGTGGAAAGGTGTGGCTCGCCACCATTCCGGTCATCTTTGCCTATAGCCTGCTTCAAAACCGGATATGGAGTCTCAATCTGGCCATTAACCTTTCGAGTTCGCTCGCCTTTATGATCGTGACGGCTATCCTCGTCATTGGAATTCTTCCTCTTTTCGAATCTCTCTTTGATGTGATGACCGATATGGGACTGATGGAGTATATGGATCCCAATAACGAACTCTTGCGGCGCTTAAGCGTGGAGGCGCCCGGCACCTATCAGCACTCTCTGGTCGTCGGAAATCTTGCAGAGACGGCCGCGAGGACAATCGGCGCCAATGATCTCTTTTGCCGCGTCTCCACCCTCTACCATGATATCGGCAAACTCTTCAATCCTCACTATTTTACCGAAAATCAGCTCGGAGGACTGAATATTCACCATCTCCTCACGCCCTTAGAATCGACGCAGGTGGTCATCTCCCATGTGAAGGAAGGAGAGGGCCTCGCCCGCAAATACCATCTTCCCGGAAGTTTTATCGACATCATTCGTGAGCATCACGGGACGACTCTTGTCTATTACTTTTATTGCAAACAGGTCGAACAGATGGGAGGAGATCCGTCCAAGGTCGATGAATCCCAATTTCGTTATCCCGGGCCCAAACCTAAAAGTAAAGAGTCGGCCATCCTCATGATTGCCGATAGTGTCGAGGCCGCTTCGCGCTCCCTAACGGAGATTCATGAAACCATGATCGAAGATCTGATCGATCGCTTGGTCAAAGAAAAAGCCGATGAAGGGCAGTTTGATGAATGTCGCCTCACTTTTGATGAACTGGGAAGAGTGAAAAAGTCGATGGTTCAAACTCTTCTTGTCGCCCATCATCTTCGTGTGAAGTACCCGGACAAGCATTGACATATATACTCGAGGTGATGCAAGAGCTCTATTCTTTACTACCTGACTGAGTATACACAAAGGAACGCTTCTCTTTTTTTTCCATCGCTAACGCGCGTTTTTGTACGTGCTCCGGCATATCCTCCCTTTTGGGCCACCCTTTCTCTTCAGGGGCGTTTGGAGGAGGGGGAAGCCCTGCATAATCCAAGGGATTATACTCCTTGAGGATCTCCTCTTGCTGCTTTCTAATCTCTTCGACATATTCCGAGCGCCGTTTGTCATACTCTTTGAGGCTGAGATCCAGCTCTTGTTGACGGAGGCGATCGCGCTCCTGTTGCTCGCTCTCGCCTGCATTTTCACACGATGCGGGAAGAGCATAGAAGCACAAAAAGAGCCCGCAGATGATGACTCCTCTTATGGAAATCAGACCATGTTTCATCCTTTCTCCTGTTCTCGACATACTGTAATCGCGCTTGCTTTTGAAGGCGAGATGTGAAAAGTGGTTGCTCCTTAAAAACGGAGTAGTAAAAACTCTCCAAATA
>MGME01000020.1:19392-76649 GCA_001796315.1 Chlamydiae bacterium RIFCSPLOWO2_12_FULL_49_12 | reverse complement strand
TCTTACCGGATCAATGGCTTCTCGCCCGGAGCGGATCTCAAAAAATCAGCCCATAACCACTTTAACTCATCAACATGGCTAGATTAGACGGATACCCAATATCATCCGTTACACTGGACGCCCTTTTCAATCTGTAAACGAGATGGATGAGAGACTTATTGAGAATTGGAATGCGCTTATAGCGCCTGAGGATACCGTTTTCTTTCTAGGTGATTTTGGCCTTGGCACGACAGACTTTCTTGCCGATCTTTGCGTGCGTCTTCATGGGAATAAGACTGGCATTCGGGGCAATCATGATGGCACCCCTGCTAAAATGCATAAGATTGGATTTTCGCTTGTTCTAGAGTCGGCTTTCATCAAGATCGGTCGACACCAAGTTGAACTAGTTCATATCCCCAGTCAGCCGGCTCCGCCTCATTTTCAACTCCATGGTCATGTACATGAAAAACGCCCCAATAAGCTTGTTGATCGCCAACTTAATCTTTCTGTCGAAGTTTGGGATTACAAGCCTGTGTCTGAGAAGACGATTGTGGCCTTGCTTGATCGGGCCGATCCTCTGTAAATAGAAGCAACAAGCATAGAAAGATGCTCTACAACTTTTTCAATCTCGAATGGAGTGTGGAAGATTTTGATACCCCTAAGAGATTCTAGCGCATCTCTTTTGGACCAAATATCCCCTTTGTCCGAAGTGAGAAAAAGTTTGCAGGCCGTTTTATAGGCAGAATCAAAATGCAAAACATCTCTTCGATTTTCAGAGCCTATAATTGCTTCCATTTGTGAATGAAGGTTACTTCCACAAAAATCTGCCCAGGTTATCTCTGAAAATTCCATCCAAGCAGCATGACAATCTCTTCATTGCGCTGCTGAAGGTTTAGCGAGTAAAAGTGGCTTTTTCGGTCTATGAGGAGAATCGTAAGGAAACTGATACAGTTCACAATGTTCTATGCTTCTAATTTTTGAGATATCTGCGCCAGAATCACAATAAATTTTAACCTTTTTCATAGATCCTCGAATGCCAATTAAATGAATTTTCTCACTGACGCCATTTTTCGGGCCAACAGTTTGCAATAGAATTCGATCGTTTACAACTAAATTGACACTAAATTCGTGCTAAATTCGTGCTATAACAATAGGAGCAAATATGGAACAGAAGGAAAGCTTGGAAAAGGCGGGAAATGATCTCAGAGGAATTATCGTGAGGACTCATAGGCATTGCCAAACCTATCGAGTGCGTATTCGGATGAAGGGCGGTCAGTGCTTTGATAGGTCATTTAGATCGAAGACTCTCGCTAAAAAATGGAAGAGGGATATGGAATCGGCAATCGAGCATGATCGGTATGAATTCACGAATCCTGCAACCAAACATACCCTTGCGGATCTGATCAACCTCTACATCGAGAGGGTACTGCCTGGGAAGCCACGGAATGCCAAGAATGTTCTTCTGAGGCTTATCCAGGAAACACCTTTGAAGGACATACGCTCGTCGACATTGTTACTCGTATGCGAGAAAAATTTCGAGTGCGTCGTTTTATTTTTGTCGCCGATCGAGGTTTGTTTTCTGCAACCAACCTGAAACATATACGTAAAAAGTGCGGAGGGACAGATGGGAAAGCGGGTGAATTCATTGTTGGAATGAAGCTTGGGGTCTTTAAAAATCGTCATGATGAGTTTTACGACCGCAGCCGTTTTACACTCCTGAATGACCAATTGGAGATATACGAAACAACGCATGGGGAAGACCGTTGTGTGATCACGTGGTCTAAAATTCGTGCAGAGCGAGATCGCAAGGTGCGGGACGAGATCATAGAGAAGATTGAGAAAAAACTTAAAAAGTCTCGAGTTAATGGAGAGACATTTGTTTCAAACACCAACTACAAAAAATACATCACTGGTTTAAAAGAGGGAAACCCAAGTCTCAATAAAAAAGCCATTGAGAAGGAAGCTCTTCACGAGGGTTTTTTTGGGGTCATCACTAACGTACCCAAAGATACAATGTCAGCGCAGGAAATTGTGACTGCCTACAAACATCTTTGGATTATAGAAGATGCCTTTGGGGAACTAAAGGGAACCTTACAAACTCGCCCTATTTTTCACTGGACCGACGAACGCATTATTGGTCATTTGACTCTTTGCTTCCTCTCCTATTTTTGCGAAGCGCAGATGACAAAACTACTTCGTCAGGGACATTTCGAATATGAGAGTGCTTCGGTCCAGAACGGAACTATCGATTCCCGAGCTCTGACAGTCGCATCCGTGATGCATGAGTTGAAAGAGGTACGAGCAGTCCCTGTGAAACTGCAAGACAAAACTGCATGGGTACGCACCGATATCCATGGCAACTCAGCCAAAATGTTCAAGGCGCTCGGAATGGCGATCCCGCCAAAACTTCTTCAGATCGAGTAAATGTCTGAAGCCTCCTCAATAAAATGTAGTGGCACAAACTAAAAATGTTTTTTCAAGCTACTAACAGTCAGTCAATTGCGTTTTTTTGGTGTCAAACTCGGGATCTTGGATAAAGCGATCGATAATGTCGTTGTAGGTATGGGTTGAGTTGTGCTGCTCAAAGTTGAACTGGCCGAGTTTGATGCGACGCTCGGTTTCCTTGGCCCAGTCTTCGGCTTCTTGCTTACGCTCGAAGGTGTTGCAAACGGTGGGGTACCCTTTTATGCGAATGACGGCTCGCCAGCTGAATTGTTTTCCGTCTTTGTGTTTTCTCTTGAAAATTGATGCCATGCGTCAACCCTTGGTTATTTGTTGTTATCCCCCTGGGTTGGATGGTGCGCCTGCTGGTTAAGATTGTTTTTCAGTGCACCGTTTGTGCACCGCAGAGCTTAAAAACACTCTTTTCTCCTCGTTACCTTCTTTAGTCGGCGTCTCTAGGTTGTTAGAGTATAGGGACTTAAGAAAGTGGGGCAAGCTGGACTTGAACCAGCGACCGGCGGGTTATGAGTCCGCTGCTCTGACCAACTGAGCTATTGCCCCCTTAAGCTCGCGTATGAACTATATCTCAAAAATCGATTAGTGAGCAAGTTAAGTGGAGGAGAGGATTGTCGATAAAAGAATTCTTGGGTATACGGACTTTAGAGGGGTTGTATTTTCATGCAAAACGGTCGCTTGCTTCTGTTGACTCTCTTTCTGGCGGGCGGGGCTCTCTATTCCTCAGAAGAGGAGCTGGATTGGGAGAGAAAAGAGGTCGCCTCCAATGAATTTGCCCGAAAGAATGCTCTTCCGGCAGATCATTGCGATGAGGCGACGGATGCCTTTATGGAGGGCTATATTCAGGCTCTCATCGATATCCACTACTATGAACATCGGGTGCGGGTCGCCGTAAGGGATCACAAGGTTTTTTTGGCCCATCTTCCCAAAAACGATCTTCTTTCCAATAGTATCATCGCCTTCGTGCGGGACATCCCAGGGGTAAAGGGTGTCGAAGTGGTCGATCGGCTTTCCTCTGAAGAGATCGAAGAGCGGGAGCAATACATTACAAAGTCTCAAGTGAAAGGAGTGTGGTTTCCTCAGTCTACGGTCTTGTTTCCGCCGCTTGTCGCCGCTCCAAGAGAGCCGACCTATTCCGCGGCCTATCGTTTTGGAGATCGGGTGATCGGAGAGCATGTGGCAGCAGTGGCTTTGGGAGACGATTTTCCCATCTTCCGATGGCGCGATGTCTTTAAATGGCATGGAGATCTTCAGATTGGGATTGCGGCGGGCGTTTGGGCAGTCTTCAATTTTCACCACGTCGATCACAATGATGAGATGAGTGAGCTTGTCAATACGGACTATTACCTGGGCATTCCCTTAACCTATGCCTTTGATCGGTGGGCCTTTCGTTTGCGCATCTACCACATATCCAGTCACCTGGGAGATGAATTTTTGATCAACCATCCAAACTACATCTCTAAAAGAAAGAATCCAAGTTACGAAGCAATTGATTTCTTCGGCTCCTATCAGGCAAATCGCCATGTGCGATTCTATTTGGGTCCTGGAGTTGTGTTTCATAGCGATAAGACTTTTCGGCTAAAACCTCTCTATGTCGAGTATGGGTTTGAGGTCAGAGTGTTGGGGCGCGCTCTGGACTACCACAGGCTTTATGGGACTCCTTTTCTTGCGGCTCATTTTGAGAATTGGCAGGCTAGGCATTGGGGCCTCGATACGACGATCAAATTGGGCTATGAATGGAGCAAGCTCCAGGGAATTGGCCGCAAGATGCGAGCCTATGTCGATTGGCATAAGGGGTTCTCTTCGGAAGGGCAATTCTTTTTCAAGCGGACGGAATTTGGTGAAGTCGGCCTTTCTTGGGGGTTCTAATCTTTTCTATTTCAACTGGTTAGAGTTAAATCTCACAACTGGCTAAGCGAGAGAAATTGCAAGCGATTGTAGGCCAAAAGATCGCGTCAGTTTCCCTCTTCAATCCTGTAAACTCCGGAGAGACTTTAACCAAGCCTAAAATTAATTTTTGAAATTGTTGTATAGACACTAGTTGACTCAAGAATCGGTTTTGGGTCGCGCCAAAGCCCTGTGGTTGGTCTATCGTAAGTTGGTCCATATTAGTCTTTAATATTGACCCACTTACGATAGGCCAACCGCGGGAGCTTTCGCGCTGGCCAAAAACCGATTCTTGAATCAACTTGTGTATAGTTTTCTCTCTTATTATTATTTTTTTTATTATTATTTTTTATTATTTTTTTTGTTATAATTTAAATAGATTAACAAAAATATTTTATGACTTCTTCGATCTCTTTCATTCCAGTATCCCGAGTTGAGAGTTCTTCCGGAAAGGAGGGGGTCTCCCAATATCAGCTTTCATCCGGAAGAGTGCTATCATTCAAAGATCTGACGGAAAAAAAAGCTTTCGAGGGGCTTAAAGGATGGGACTTTCGCCGTCTCTTTTATGTTCAGGTAAGGGTGCATGTTGCAGGAGAGGGGAATGGTCGCTATGTTCTTATCTCTCGTAAGCAAGTGGAAAAGGAGTTTGGCGTTAAAACAAATTTTGCTCTGTTTTCTAAAATAAATGCTGTTGCGGAACGGGTTGCGGCTGTTTTATTTAAAGATCGCCCTGTCTCTTTACAACTCCCGACATCCGATGAGTTTTATCAGAGCATCCAAGCTGTCCCATCAAAAACAAGCTTCGATCTTAGAAAGAGGTTTTCAAAAAAAGATGCGGAGAAGCTAAGAAACTATATTGATTCCAAGCTGTTGCAATGGGAAACGGAAGAAGTGGGCTGGCAACAGATGGAAGAGAATAGAGAGTACAAACGCATCCAACGTAAAAAATCTCAGCCAGATCTCCCGCGGACGATTACAGTGATCCGTGAAATCAAGGACGAGAAACGGCGCATTCGGTCCATCATTGTTCACTTTAATCGCTCATTTAATCTCAATTATGAAGGTAAGATTGGACAAGGATCGTATAATCGTGTCAAATTAGGATACAATCTGATGACAAAGAGTTGGGTAGCAATCCGCTCCGGCTATGCTCAGAAGGATAAAAAAAGTCTTGATAATGGCTCGGCATTAATTGAATTAAAACATCAAAGAATGGCTAAGCAAAATGATCTAAATGAAAGTATTGTTGGAATTAGTGCATGGGGAAATCATTATAAAAAGAATAATGAAGAAAGAATTTGGTCTATCCAACCTCTCTATTCCTCAGATGCCAATCAATGGACGCCGCTATCGTTTTTGGAGGTAGCTCGGTTCGCAAAAAGAGTGACTCAGGGGGTGAAGGACATTCATCGTACTCACATGCAAGATGATTTTATGAGTCATTGCGACATAAAGCCTGGTAATATTTTTCTTACTAAGAAGGGGGATCCGCAAATTGGTGATTTTGGAGGTGCGATCCATTCTAAAGCCATCAAGAAGAAAGGTACAAAAGCTTATCTTTATCCCTATCACTGCGAAGATAATAGAACCAATGATCTCTGGGCTCTTGGTTTGACGATCGGTAAAATGGCCGCTAAGGTTTCTAATGAAGGTCTATTTGCCCAGATTTCCTGTTATTTTGAAAGAGCACGCAAGATGAGTTCTGGTTCATTACATCAATTGGCGAAGTGGTTGGTTTTATTTCAAGAGCCGGATAGGGATACGCTGGAACACGTCGTTTGGAGATTACTAAGAGAAAGTGAGGAAGAGATGCCGCAACTGGATGATCTTCTCGGAGAAATAGATCGTGTGATTGTCTCTTTGGAAAGCAAAGCTAAGTGACGACGGCAAAGCCGTCTTGGTAAACGGGCCCCTGGGGGCCGATGGGCAGTCTTCCTTCAAAGAAGTGTTCGTAGACCTTAAGCGCGGCTGCTGCGTTTTCCACGCAATAGAAGCAGTTGCTGACCCATTCGGAGCCCGCAATCGTTTTGTTTTTTAAGTTGCATTGGAAACGGGATGTAATCTTATTTCTCCAGTAGTCGGGACTGCCGAAAAGAAGCACGGGGGTGTTTTGCGACGAGCCCGTTTTGCGGCGCACCTCTTCAAGTGAAAATTCAAAATCGGTGCCGATGCCTCCCATGACAAAGATGGGAAAATCGAGATTGAACTCTCCCTGCCGTTCAATGAGACGGTCGATGCGGTAGGTCATCTTGGCGTCAATGAAGGGGTTTTGGGTCTGTTCCGTAACGAATCCTTTGGGTTTAGGGCGAAAATCGGCGATGTTGGCGCAGGAGAGGATGTTTAAAGACTTGGCGATGCGGTTGCCGAGTTCCATTACTCCCGGGCCGCCGCCTGTTACTAAGGTAATGGGCGTCTCTTTGTTTAGCAGGGGATGCGAGAGAATCTCGCGCATCTTCAGGATTCCTTTCATGAGCGCGGTGAGCTCTTCTTCACAGTTTATTTTGAGCAGGTTGGAGCCGTAGACTCCAAAAGCGGTGGCTTTCAAAAAGTTCTCAATCTGAAAGAGAGGGACGAACATTCCAACATCTTTGCCGGGTTTGGGAACATATTGAAGAACTTTTTCCGTTCTTTTATCGACCCAAAAAACGGGAATGGCAAATTTGGCAAGATCAAGAAGAAGGGAGCGGTCCTCATGAGAGAAGAAATCGCCGTGTGAATAGGAGGGGATCTGAAAATAGATCCCTTTCAAACAGCTTTGAACGGCATCGCTCAAAAGCATCTTTTTCATAAGAGGAGAGGGGAAGTAACGGGTTAAGAGAATTCCTTGACTGGTGATCCGGTCCTCTTCAATGGCTTTGAAAAACGGATAGGAGGGCTGCTGTTGGATATAGCGCTCGGCCATGAGAGCCTGCCTTCCAGGGTGGATAAGACCGGGGAATTCGTGGGTTTTAGGGTCTCTGAAGATCCACTCTTTTTCGGTGAGGTTTAAGAGTTGTTCTCCTTTCACAATGAAGGTTGCGCAAGGATGGGGCGTAGGTTTATTGGGGGTCTCAAAGGCATTAAATAGGGGAGAGGGGGTCTCTAGACATTCTTGCAGCTGGTCGCGATCGGAGAAGAAGACGTGCTCCCGATAGGGTTCCAAAGTATAGAATTCCAGGGGGATGTCGCTCAGCTCTTTTCCGGAGGATCCATAGAGTTCGTAGATGTCTCCGGACTCGTACGTATTGGGATCGAGAATGCAAGCAGAGGTGTGGTGGTAGCCTTGCGGGAGGAGTTCATCGACCACTTTTCCAAAGACCGTGCGGATGTGGAGGGGGAGCGTGCGAACGAGGAGGAAGTCTTTGTTCAAAATGATGCGGCTTTGGCCGTTCTTTAACACATGGAGGAGTCTTAAGAGAGGACGCAGGTTGATGTGAGGTTTTTTTAGCGCTTTGGCAAGAGTGGGGAGAAGGCCGAAGATGGCCTCGTCGTAACAAAGGACCCCCTCTCTCAACGAGAGATAGGCAATGGTGCGGCCCTCAACTTTTTCCAAGATGAGATCAGAGCTGCCCTGAAATCCTCCTAATGAGAGAAGCGGGCGGCCATGCCGGTCGGATCGACCAAAAAATCTTGACAGATAGTCGGGGTCTCTCACCCTTCTCCTCTCTTCAGCGGCAAAAAGTTTTCCGATGTAGGCGCCCTCTGTGAGAAGAGGGATCATTTTACTTGCAATGGGACCCACTCCGTAAATGTGGACGAGGATTTCGGCAGAGAGGTTCTTTTTGTCGAGATGGTAGGCCTCTCCTATGCCATTTAGGCCGAGCTGGGCAAGCGTGCTTTTAAAATTAAAAAAGACAAAGGAGGGATCGATGAAAAAGCCGCGAAAGCAAGGGGAGATGTTCGCAATGGTGACAACAGCCTCCACAGAGCCGTCTTCTTTTTTTTTAACAGAAGAGATGGCGCCGTCAGGAGTGATGAGATCGTGAAATTCAGAATAGAACAGCTGTTCCATAGGTTTAACTCGAGTTTTTTAAGATATATGAAAGGGAAAAAAAATAAAACCAGAATAGGTTGCGCTTTAACGATAAATTATGGCGTGATAAGATTTTGTGCTTATGGATAAAATTGCTCGCAGCTTGGGGACGCATGACGGCTCTTTTCATGCGGATGAAGTGGTGGCGTGTGCTCTACTTCTTCTCTTTAATTTGATTGATATGGACAAGATTGTTCGGACGCGCGACGAAGAGAGGCTTGAGCAATGTGAATATGTGTGCGATGTCGGGGGTGTTTATGATAAACAAACCAAGCGGTTCGATCATCATCAAGCCGAGTATTCCGGACTCTTGAGCAGCGCCGGAATGATTTGGCTCTATTTGAAAGAGGAAGGAGTGGCGGATCAGGGGCTCTATGATTTTTTTAATCATGCCTTGATTCTTGGCGTCGACGCCCACGACACAGGTCTGAGTCCCCAGATCGACGGGCTCTGTACCTTTTCTCACGTCATTTCCAACTTTCTCCCTCCTGAATATGATCCTCCTCCTCAGGAACAAGCGAGAGCCTTCTTTTCGGCTTTGGAGTTTGCGCGCGGCCATTTGCAGAGACTTAAAGAGCGCTACAGAGCCATTTTTAGAGCGAGAGAAAAGATGCAAAAAGCCATGGAAACGGGAAGAGAGTATCTTTTGTTGGATGAGGCGCTTCCCTGGCTAGAGAATTTTTTTGCTCTCGGGGGAGAGCGCCATTCGGCTCTTTTTCTTGTAATGCCCGTCGGCGGCCACTGGAAGCTCCGCGCCCTTCCTCCGACACTGCTTCGGAGGATGGAGGTGCGCTCTTTCTTGCCCGAAGAGTGGGCGGGGCTTCACGATAAGGAGCTTCGAAGGGCGTCGGGAATTCCCGGGGCGATCTTTTGTCACAAGGGAAGGTTTACCTCCGTCTGGGAGACGAAAGAAGATGCTTTAAAGGCCTTAGAGATAGTTTTAAAGAGGCGATCATGACAGAGACAGTGTTTGGAAAGATCATCAAAGGGGAGATTCCTTGCGATAAGGTATATGAAGATGAGACGATCCTTGTCATTAAAGATATCCATCCGGTGGCTCCCGTTCACTTCCTCATCATGCCAAAAAAGGAGATCCCCGACCTGCAGTCGATGAATGAGGAGGATCTTTCCCTTTTGCAGGACGTGGCCAGAGTTGCTCAAAAGCTTGCAAAGGATTACAACCTACAGAAAGGTTATCGCCTCTTGACAAACAACGGCCCTTTGGCAGGGCAATCTGTCTTCCACCTCCATTTTCACCTGATTGGGGGAAGGAGGCTTACCCATGGATTGGGATGAAAAGGTTGGTTCTTTTCTTTTTCTTTTTCGTTTCCCTGGACGGTTCTTCATCGGATGATGGCCTGTTAGGACAAGAGGAGCCGGCGGCTCTTGCCAAACGGATCTATTCCCATCTGTTCATTCATGACCCCTCCACGGCTAGCGAGTTGGCTCTGTTGGCAATTCATGACTTCCCTACATCGATGGAGATTCAACGTCTCTGGATTACAAGCCTGTGCGCCAAGGGAGAAGAAGTTGCGGCGCTTCGGGCATGGAGAGAGTTTTCCGGAAATTTTAAAGAGGAAGAGACGAAGCACGCTCTTTTGGAAGAGCTAGCCTGGGGAGTGCTCAGAAGAGCGGAAAACTCCTCGCAATGGATGATTCAATTCTATGCCTTGATGGGAGCTGCCTTTACGCGGGATGCACGCGCCATTCCCTTGCTCTTAAGGGGGCTGCGCGATTCGAATGCGACAGTGCGCGCGCTTGCAGTTCGCCTCTCCATCTCGATGAGAGATGCTCTTCTCCAAGAAGAGCTTCTCCGGCTTCTTGACGAAGAGGGGGAGTGGTATGTCCGTCTGGAGGTGATTCGAGCGATGGGAGAGTTGCAGATTTTGAGCGCAAGAGAGAAGTTGAAGGCGATTGCGGGGGACGGAAGGAGAACAGAAGAGGAGAAACAGGCGGCTATTACCTCTCTTGTAGGGATGCTCGATACGGCGGATGAAGAGGAGATAAGAGCGCTGATTGCGAGCCCTCAGTCGGGGCTTCGGGAGCTTGCCTGTGAAATCATCTCCTATTTCGAATTGAAAGAAGAGGCTGGAAAGATCCTTCCGCTCTTGAATGACCCCTCTTCTTCTGTCCGGATCGGTGCGCTCAATTGCCTGGGGCTGCTCCGCCTTCCGGGAATTTTGGAAAAGATCGAGAGCGCTCTTAATGACCCCGCTTCCGAAGTGGCGATCACCGCGGCATGGGCAGCTGCGCTCTTGGGAGAAGAGAAAGGACTGCAGCGCTTAAGGGAATGGTTGCACCATGCGCATCCTGCCTTTTCTCGTTTAGCGGCCGGAGCCGTCGCGGCGCTGGGGAAACGGGGAGTTCCGCTTGCCTTTGAGGCGCTTGACTCCGATGAGAGCATCCATGATCCTTATCTTCAGGCAACGTTGGCTTTTGGGCTTATCGGACAGCGGGAGCATGTCAAGGTTGCCGAAGAGCGCCTCTTTTCTATCTTGTCTCAAGAATCAACATGCTTGTGGATGTGGAATGAGAGCCTAAACCCTCTTTTTCGCTTTCTTTCTCCAAGTACGCTGGGCCACACGGAGGAACTGGCAAATTATCCCTCTTTAATCGATCAGCTGATCCGGCTGGAACTTCTCTCTGTTTTGCATCTGCTTCACTTTCCTCAGGCGCTTGAGGGCATGAAAGAATTTTTGAAACACCACAGATGCGAGGTAGTAGGGGCCGCCTCTCTTCTTCTTCTCGAAAAAGGAGATGAGGAGGCCCTGGAGCTCGTCACAGAGCTTCTTGGAGCCGTTGATGAAAAGGTCCGCTTGCAAGCTGCGCTCAATCTCGCCCTCTTTGGAAAAGAGTCAAAAGCGATCTTTGTCCTTCAAGAGATGTATCCGCGTCTGGATCGCATGGGAAAAATTCAAGTCCTCGAGGCTTTAGGGCATCTGGGAGATCCTATCTCCATTCCCTTTTTTGTTGACAAACTCGAAGAGCCGCACCAGATGCTGCGCGTGGTATCCGCCTCCGCCCTGATGCAGGCGCTTTATCATTAGATTGCATCAGAGTCTGTTTTTGTAGTCAATGTCGCAGCCATTTGATCGTCAAGAAGATCTGCGAGATCCGGGATTGACATTTCTTCCAGCATTTCTTCATATGAAGGAAGATAAGAGTAGGGGAGCAGGAAAGGGCGATCCGAAAACATAGAGGAAGCGTGCCAAGCTTGGTTGTAGGGAAAAGAGTAGGAGGGGCGGTTTAGGTAGAGGAGAGCGCGGGCTGCCTTTAATCGGTTTTCAGTATGAAATAAGAGGTGTTTTTGCTTCTCTGTTTCCAGCTTGCTGTAAAAGCTCCTGCAGTCTTTTAGATCTTCTTCAATACGGGAGATCTCTTCAGGATCTGGACGCTTTCCATGGGTGCTCTCTTGGAAAATCTTATCTTCAATGCTCGAAAGATCGTTCTTTGCATCTGAGAGCCCGTTTGTAAGGGCCGTGAGCTTTTTGCCGCTAAGCTCTTCTTCGCGCAGGGCATAGAGATATCGGGCAAGAAGCGGTTTGAGGCAATCAGAGGAAGTCTCATCTCCAATAAACCTATTTGTAAAGGGAGGCTCGATGTCCTCGAACACTTGGGAAAAAGTGAGTTCTTTCCACTCGTTCAGCCGACGTTCTACAAAGGAGTCTTCCTCGCCTTTCTTTTGTTGCTCTTTTGCCAGATTATTAAAATGGCTACAGGCGCGTATACCTTGAGGAAACATGATAGTAAATAGCATCATGACAGCGGGGATGAGAGGGGCTGCATAAAGAAAGGCCAGGATAAAAGCAGACGCGGCGAGCGCGATGTAGGCAATACCGCTTGCAATGGCTGCCACTATGTAAAGCCGCTCTTTTATCTTGCAAAAAGAGACGTTGGGTTGGAGGAGGACGATTTCATTGTATCGAGGGCCGGAGGATGAAGGAGAGAAGGAGTATGGATTCTCCAAAAGGTTATTTACGGAGAGCTGTCTTACCAGAGGAGCTGAAGACATAATGATTATTTCCTTATTTTGGTTAGATTTGAAACAACAATATAATGTAATGGTCTTTTTTCTTCATCAACAATAAGGCTAATTATTGTCTTTATAGACTAAATATTTTAAGGCCTCCTGTTTCATTCGGAGAAAGAGCGCAAAGAGGCCATTGGACCGACTAGGGGAAAGGGCGTTGGGAATGCCGAGATCGTCTAAGAATCGGGGCGGGCATTTCAGGACGGCGAGCGGCGCCTCTTTGTTGTAGACGTAGAGAAGCAGATAGGCCAGGCCTGCTGAGATCAGCGATTCGCTATGGGCCAAAAAGAGGATGACGTCCTCATGCAGAGAGGAGTGCAGGTAGAGGATGCTTTGACAGCCGAGGACAATCTTTTCTTCTTGTTTGAGCTCTTCCGGGTAAGGCGGGAGTCTTCTCCCAAGCTCAATCATTTTTTGATAGGTGAGATCGGTTGAAGTTGAGAGAGCAAAGAGAGTTTTCAGTTCTTCTTGCTTTTGAAGGCAGCTTAGAAAAGGTTCCATGACGCACATCTCTTGAGAGAAAAATTATAAAGCCTGAGGGCGGAAGAAGCAAGCGTCCAAATCTCCATTTGACAGAAACCTTCCATTATGGTTTCATTTTTTTATCTCTCCTTTTTGCGAGCGGCATAGCTCTTTTTTCATAGCATTTTGATGGGAAAAGATTTTTTTGCTTTGCAAGGGTGCTTGAAGGGGATTGCTTACACCCATAAGGTATGCCGAAAGAGGATACGATTAAATTGGAGGGGAGTGTTGAAGAGGTTCTTCCTAATATGACCTTTAAAGTTCTGCTTGAAAACGGGATGGAGGTTTTTGCTCATCTCAGCGGAAAGATGCGCATGCGGAATATTCGCGTGCTTGTCGGAGATAGGGTCTCAGTGGAAATGTCGCCATACGACCTCTCCAAAGCTCGAATTGTTTATCGCCAGAAGTAGGAAAAGTTTGGTGAGCGCTTGCTGCAAAGTTCTTGATTTTATTTACAGGTAAGATTAAGATTTGAAGCTTTCGAGTATTTTTGACTTTGGCCATTGGCTAAAGTTTGCCACATGGAAACGGGCCCAGATAGCTCAGTGGTAGAGCACTTGCATGGTAAGCAAGTGGTCGTAGGTTCAATTCCTATTCTGGGCAAAGGATCAAGTTAAACAAGAGATAAATTGGAGGAAGCCAATGGCAAAAGAACAGTTTCGGAGGACGAAACCTCACGTTAATATCGGAACGATCGGGCACGTGGATCACGGAAAGACCTCTCTGACTGCAGCAATTACCAAGATTCTTGCAGAGAAAGGGACTGCCAAATATCGAGATTATGCTTCTATTGACAATACTCCCGAAGAGAAGGCTCGCGGCATCACGATTAATTCTTCGCACGTTGAATATGAAACGCCTAAGCGACACTATGCGCACGTCGACTGCCCCGGCCACGCCGACTATGTAAAGAATATGATCACCGGCGCCGCTCAGATGGATGGAGCCATTCTTGTTGTCGCTGCAACTGACGGCGCCATGCCGCAAACGAAAGAGCACATTTTGCTGGCGCGTCAAGTGGGTGTTCCCGCGGTCGTTGTCTTTCTCAATAAGGTCGATCAGATCGGTAAAGGCGATGAGGAGTTGATTGAGCTAGTTGAAGTGGAATTGCATGAGCTTTTGGAAGCGAAGGGATACAAGGATGTGCCCATTATCCGCGGATCCGCCCTTAAGGCTTTAGAAGGGGATGCCGAGGCCGTCAAACAAATCGAAAAGCTGATGGAAATTGTTGATGAAAAGATTCCCACTCCTGTGCGTGAAGTGGAAAAGCCTTTCTTGATGCCGGTAGAAGATGTCTTTTCGATCTCTGGACGGGGAACGGTTGCCACGGGCCGCGTAGAGAGGGGAGTTGTAAAAGTCAATGATAATCTGGAAATTGTCGGAATTAAACCTCTTCGAAAAAGCGTTGCTACCGGATTGGAGATGTTTAATAAAGTATTGGATGAAGCGAGGGCCGGTGAAAACGTGGGTATCCTTTTGCGCGGAGTGGAAAAAGAGGATATCGAGCGGGGAATGGTACTGGCGGCTCCCGGAACCTGCACTCCTCATACAAAGTTCAAGGGAACGGTCTACATTTTGACTAAGGATGAAGGCGGACGGCATAAAGCTTTCTTTACAGGATATCGTCCCCAATTTTATTTCCGCACGACAGATGTGACGGGAAGTGTGACGCTTCCTGAGGGAACAGAGATGATCATGCCTGGAGACAATGTGGAGTTAACAGCCGAGCTGATCACTCCCATTGCAATGGAAGAGGGGATGCGCTTTGCCATTCGCGAGGGGGGAAGAACGATCGGAGCGGGAACGATTACGAAAATTCTTGCTTAAGTCCGCGCGAGAAGATCTGTGAAGCGAACTCATTTTTGGTTCGCTTCATATTTTGTGGTGCGTTGGGTGCGTAGCTCAGCTGGTAGAGCATCGATCTCCAAAGTCGTAGGTCGGGGGTTCGAATCCCTCCGCACTCGTTTAGATAAATAGATTTTGGGTGAACGTTATTTTGAAAGCAGGGTTGAATAGAAATCCATCCGAAAGGCAAGGCTCTCATGGAATGAGCAAGGGAGCAGCGGCAAGGAGTGCTTTTAGCGAGTTCAAGGACGAGCTCAAAAAGATCTCATGGCCGCCTGCAGATGAGCTGAAGCTTTGCACGAAGGTGGTGATTGCAAGTACGTTTATCTTTGGACTGGGTATCTATATAACGGATGTGATCATTAAAGGCGCTTTGGATGGCCTTGTGATGATTGTTAAAGGATTATTCGGGTAAATTATTTAGGGTGTCGATGCAGAAGTGGTATGTTGTCCAGGTTGTTTCCAGCCAGGAAAAAAAAGTTAAAAAAGCTCTTGAGGATAATCGGGAATCTCAAGGAATGAACGATCTGATCAGTGAAGTGCTCGTGCCAACCGAAAATGTCTCAGAAGTGAAAAAGGGCGAGCAGCGCATTACGGAAAAGAGGATGTGGCCCGGATATATTTTTGTGAAGATGAATCTTACGGATGACGCCTGGATGTATGTGAGAAATACAGGGGGAGTTTTAGGGTTTTTAGGAGGCGAAAAGGCAATTCCTCTCACAGACAATGAGGTGGAAAAGGTTCTTGCTGATCTGGAGGAAAAAAAGAAAGAGGTTGTGCAAAAACACAGACTGGCAGTCGGCGATCGTGTCAAGATTATTGATGGTGTCTTTGTCAACTTTATTGGAAATGTGATCGAAGTCTTCCCTGATAAAGGGCGGTTAAGCGCCATGGTCTCTATCTTTGGAAGGGAAACGCGCGTGGACGATCTGGAGTTTTGGCAAGTTGAACAAGTGCTTATGGAGTGAAGGATTAATGGCAAAGCAAAAAGTGATTAAAACAATCAAGTTGCAGATTAGCGCCGGCAAGGCAAACCCTGCTCCTCCTATTGGCCCTGCTTTAGGAGGCGCTGGAATTAATATCATGGGTTTTTGCAAGGAGTTTAATGCCAAGACACAAGATATGGCAGGGGATATTCTTCCGGTCGTTATCTCGGTTTATGCAGATAAGACTTTCTCATTCATTACGTTAAAACCTCCTGTTGCCAAGCTTATTTTGAAAGAGATCGGCTTGGAGTCTGGGTCGGGCGTGCCCAATCGGGACAAAGTGGGAAAGTTAACCAAGGATCAGGTAAAAAAAATTGCACAGATAAAAGCTCCGGATATGCGGGCCCACTCTCTTGAAGCTAGCATGGCTATGGTTGAGGGCACCGCGCGATCCATGGGTGTGGACATAGTGTGAGGCAAGAAATATGAAGCTCAGTAAAAGAATGAAAGCGATTGACCAAAAGGTGCGGCGCGGAGAGGTCTATTCTGCGGAGGAAGCGGTGGATCTTCTCAAAGAGTGTCCCCCTGTTAAATTTGATCAGACCGTCGAGATGGCTATCCAAACAGGGGTAGATCTGCGCAAACCGGACCAAGGGGTCCGTGGCACAGTGGCGCTGCCTCATGGAACCGGTAAGAGTCTCATTATCCTTGTTTTCGCAAGAGGTGAGAAGATTCAGCAGGCTCTGGATGCCGGAGCTGATTTTGCCGGTGCGGAAGATCTTCTGGAAAAAGTGAAAGAGGGATGGACGCAGTTTGATGCGGTCGTCTCTACGCCCGATATGATGAGGGAAGTGGGAAAACTCGGCAAAATTCTCGGACCTCGAGGGTTAATGCCTACCCCAAAAGCTGGAACTGTGACCGCAGAGGTGGCTAAAGCAGTGAAAGATCTCAAGGGGGGTAAGATTGAATTTAAAACGGATAAGCACGGGGTGATCCATGCCATTGCCGGGAAGCTCTCTTTTAATAAAGAGAAGCTCGTGGAGAATCTGCGTTTCCTTGTGACAGCAATTGCTCGAGCAAGGCCGGCTGCGGCAAAGGGACAGTTTCTACAGTCGGCAGCGCTCTCAACTACAATGGGACCGGGCTTAAAAATAGATCTTTCAACACTGATTGAGGCGAAGTAAGCGATGAGAAAGGAAAAGCAGTTGCTGCTCGATGAAATAAAAGAGATGATGGATCGATCCACCTCTCTTGTCATCACACGTTATCAAAATATGAATCCGAATTTATTTTATCATTTCCGTTCTCGATTGAGAGAGTCCGGCGGAGAGATGGAAGTGATCCGTAAGCGCCTTCTCATGAAAGTAGCCCAAACCGTTCAGGTTCCCTTGAGCGCTAGCATGCTGGGCGGACATATCGGTGTTGTATTTGCCTATCGCGACCCGATGGAGACGATCAAAGCGCTTATCCAGTTCAGCAAGGAAAACGAAGAGACATTTGAGATTGTCGCGGGGCGGTTTGAAGGGGCGCCGTGCTCTGCCAAGGATATCTCCCTGATAGCTGCTCTTCCCTCGCAAAATGAGATGAGAGCGCAGTTTTTAGCGACGCTTGAGGCTCCTATGAGCCAGACTCTTTCTTCCATTGAAGCCCTTCTTACCAGTCTGATGTATTGCATGGACAATAGAAGTGCTCTGGAAGAAAAGAAGAAGTAAATTATTTTTTAATTTTGAGGTGTTGTTGTGAGTAATCAAAAACTAGATGAGATTGTAGAAACATTAAGTGGACTGACTGTATTGGATCTATCTAAACTTAAAGCTGCTCTGGAAGAGAAGTGGGGTGTAAAGGCCGCCGCTTCCATGATGGTTGCAGCTGCTCCTGCCGCGGCTAAAGAGGGCGGAGCAGAGGCTGCCGCCGAGCCTACTGAATTTGCTGTCATTCTGGAAGAGGTTGCCGCAGATAAAAAAATTTCTGTCATCAAAGAGGTGCGCGCCGTGACCGGATTGGGACTCAAAGAGGCAAAAGATCTTTGCGAAAGTCCGCCTAAGCCTATCAAGGAGAGAACCTCTAAAGCGGATGCTGAAGAGATCTCGAAAAAAATAACGGCGGCCGGCGGAAAAGTAACCATTAAGGGACTTTAATTCCGGTTATTTGTGCTTTTTTTCTAGCCATTCTTTTTAACAGAGGATTTGTACTTTTGTTTGAAGCGAGTGGGATTTTTTTAAAAGTGTGTTTTGGCGGGGTTCAAAGGCGAACCTTGCCCTTATTTTAGGAGCCAAGTCGATGCTAAAGCGTCCGCCTAAACGGATTGGTTTTCAGGAAAAGGAAGAGATTATCGATCTTCCCAACTTGATCGAGATCCAATTGAAATCTTTTCATCAGTTTTTACAAAAAGACCGCCTTCCCCATGAGAGGGAAAACGTGGGATTGGAGGAGGTTTTCCAGGAGATCTTTCCGATCAAAGCGTATGATGAAAAGACGATTCTTGAATATCTTTCGTACAACTTGGGAGTCCCTAAATATTCTCCCGAGGAGTGTATTCGCAGAGGCATCACCTACAATGTCACGTTAAAGGTGAAGTTTCGTCTGACTGACGAGACGGGGATCAAGGAAGAAGAGGTCTATATGGGGACCCTTCCGATCATGACAACGCGCGGAACGTTTATTATCAACGGAGCGGAGCGCGTTATTGTCTCCCAACTCCACCGTTCTCCCGGGATCTCTTTTGAACAGGAGAGACATCCTAAGGGACCTATGCTCTATTCATTTAGAGTGATTCCGTACCGCGGGAGCTGGCTTGAAGGCGCATTTGATGCCACAGACATGATCTACATCTACATTGATCGCAAAAAACGGCGCCGCAAGATCTTGGGAACTTCGTTTATCCGAACCCTTGGCTATTCTACCGATGCGGATATCATTGAGGAATTTTTCAGTACGATTCGGGTGAAAATTCAGTCTGAAAAGGATTTTCCCAAGCTCGTTGGCAAGATTTTGGCGGAAAGTGTCGTCGATGAACAGAGCGGGGTTGTTTTTGGCAAGGCTTCCGAAAAGCTGACGACCGCGATGCTTAAGCGGATGCTGGATGCAAAGATTCCCTCTGTCCGCATTGCGGAGGACGCCGATGAGACAAGCCCAATCATCAAAATGCTCGTTAAGGATCCCACAGATTCTTATGAGTCGGCTCTTAAAGAGTTTTACCGAAAGATCCGCCCCGGAGAACCGGCGACCTTGTCTAACGCAAGGTCTGCAATGATGCGCATGTTTTTTGATCCCAAGCGTTACAACTTAGGCCGCGTGGGCAGATACAAGCTCAATCATAAGCTCGCATTTCCTTTTACTGATGAAGATCTCTCCGTTGTCACGCTTCGCAAAGAGGATGTGATCGGCGCTCTTAAGTATTTGATTCGTCTGAAAAAAGGGGACGAAGATGCGCATGTTGACGACATCGATCATCTTGGCAACCGCCGTGTTCGCTGTGTAGGAGAGCTGATCCAAAATCAGTGCCGTGTTGGACTAGCGCGCATGGAAAAAATCATCAAAGAGAGAATGAATCTCTTCGATTTTTCCACAGATACTCTTACCCCGGGAAAGATCGTCTCCGCAAAGGGACTGGTTGGAGTTCTGAAGGATTTCTTCGGAAGGTCCCAGCTGTCGCAGTTTATGGATCAGACCAATCCGATCTCCGAACTTACGCATAAACGGCGTCTCTCCTCTCTTGGGCCCGGGGGGCTCAATCGCGAGCGCGCCGGCTTTGAGGTTCGGGACGTTCATTCAAGTCACTATGGGCGCATCTGTCCCATTGAGACGCCGGAGGGTCCCAATATCGGCCTGATTACCTCGCTTGCTTCCTACGCGAAGATCAATGAATTCGGTTTTATTGAAACTCCCTATCGCATCGTTAAGGAGGGTATCGTCACCGATGAAATTGAGTACATGACTCCCGATGAAGAGGAAAAATGCGTCATTGCTCAGGCCTCTGCGCCTTTAGATGAGTTCAATATGTTCCAAGAGCCTATGTGCTGGGCGCGCTACCGCGGAGAGCCCCTTAAGATCGAAACGTCTAAGGTGACCCATATGGATGTCTCATCGAAACAGATGGTCTCCATTGTTTCGGGATTGATTCCCTTTTTGGAACATGATGACGCTAACCGCGCTCTCATGGGATCCAATATGCAACGGCAGGGCGTTCCCTTGATCAAACCAGAGGCTCCTCTCGTGGGTACCGAATTGGAACTGCGCACGGCACGCGATTCTGGAGCAGTGGTGATTGCAGAGGAAGATGGGATTGTTGAGTATGTCGATGGTTTTAAGATTGTAGTTGCTCCCAAGACCAATCCCCTCGATAAAAAGACCTATGAACTTAAGAAGTTTTTACGTTCGAATTCAGGAACCTGCATCAACCAGACCCCTATCTGTAATGTCGGAGACAAGGTGGTTCTGGGCGATGTGATTGCCGATGGTCCAGCGACTGAAATCGGGGAGATGGCCCTGGGGAAAAATGTCCTGGCTGCCTTCATGCCCTGGTGCGGATATAATTTCGAAGACGCCATCATCATTTCAGAAAAGCTGATTCGGGAAGATACCTATACCTCAATCTATTTGGAAGAGTTTGAACTCACAGCCCGTGAAACGAAATTGGGGAAAGAGGAGATCACCCGCGATATTCCCAACGTCTCTGAAGAGGCGTTGGCCAATCTGGGCGATGATGGAATCATTCGCATCGGCGCCGAGGTGAAGCCTGGCGATATCCTGGTAGGGAAGATCACTCCTAAGACAGAGACGGAACTGGCACCTGAAGAGCGCCTTCTCCGTGCGATTTTCGGAGAAAAGGCTGCAGATGTTAAGGATGCCTCCTTGACAGTTCCTCCGGGAACCGAAGGGATCGTGATGGATGTCAAGGTCTTTAGCCGGCGGGACCGGCTTTCCAAGACGGATGAAGAGCTTGTGGAGGAGGCTTCGCGCATCAAGGATATCTCTTTTGATTTTAAGAATAGAGAGGCCGAACTCCTCATCCAATTTCATGAAAAACTCGGCGCTCTTTTGCTTGGAGAGATAGCTCCCGGGCCCATCATGCACCGGAAAACCGGTGAGATGCTCATCAAGGGGGGAGAAAAAATCACTCAAGATATGCTTGAGATACTGGAATCTGAAAAGGCCGAGGATCTCATCATGCCCGAGCATGAGGTCTTTGATGCATTAAAAGAGATCTTGCGCGAATTTGATCGGGAGATGACAACACTCCAATCGCAGCATAAGGCCGAAATTGAATTTACAAGAAAAGGAGATGTTGAACTCGATCCGGGCGTCATTCGCCAGGTTAAGGTCTATATCGCTTCGAAAAGAAAACTGCAAGTAGGCGATAAGATGGCCGGCCGCCATGGAAATAAGGGCGTTGTCTCTCAAATTGTTCCCATTGCTGATATGCCCTATCTTTCCACCGGAGAGACCATAGAGGTCATTCTCAATCCCTTGGGCGTTCCTTCTCGTATGAACATGGGACAACTTCTGGAGACTCACTTGGGATATGCCGCCAAAAAGGCCGGAATCTACGTTAAAAGCCCTGTCTTTGAAGGCTTTCCGGAAAGCAGGATTTGGGAAATGATGAAAGAGCAAAACCTGCCCGAAGACGGCAAAATGCACCTCTATGACGGCAGGTCAGGAGAGAGATTCGACAACCGCGTGGTTGTGGGTTACATCTACATTCTGAAGTTAAGTCATCTCGTTGCAGATAAGATTCACGCACGTTCGATCGGCCCCTATTCTCTTGTTACACAGCAACCTCTTGGAGGCAAGGCGCAGATGGGCGGTCAGCGTTTCGGAGAGATGGAAGTCTGGGCTCTGGAAGCCTACGGCGCCTCTAATCTTTTGCAAGAGATGCTCACAGTAAAATCCGATGACGTTCCCGGAAGAACCCGTATCTATGAGTCGATCGTGAAAGGAGAGAATATCCTGTCTGCGGGAACGCCGGAATCCTTTAATGTCCTTGTGAAAGAGATGCAGGGGCTGGGACTGGACGTCCGTACGGAGCGTGTAGCAGAAGAGTAAGAGTAAGGGAGACATTCATGTCAGATCGGTTGTTTCAAGAATCTCAATTCGACAAGTTGACCATCAAGATTGCATCGGATGATGTCATCCGCAATGAGTGGTCGCGCGGAGAGATAAAAAAACCAGAAACCATCAATTACAGAACTTTTAAACCTGAAAAAGGCGGCCTCTTTTGCGAAAAGATCTTTGGACCGACTCGCGACTGGGAATGCGCATGCGGGAAATATAAAAAGATCAAACACAAGGGTATTGTCTGCGACCGCTGCGGCGTTGAGGTGACCCTTTCGAAAGTGCGTCGTGAGAGGATGGCTCACATTGAGCTTGCCGTCCCCGTTGTCCACATTTGGTTTTTCAAGACGATGCCCTCGCGCATTGGAAATATTTTGGGAATGACCTCAGCAGATCTCGAGCGCATCATCTATTACGAAGAATATGTTGTCTTGGATAGCGGTCAGACTGCTCTAGAAAAGAAACAGCTCCTCTCCGATAGCGAATATCGTGAGGCTCAGGAAAAATGGGGGACGGAAGCCTTCCGTGTGGGCATGGGAGGAGAAGCCGTACGGGAACTGTTGGAAAAAGAAGACCTGCCCCTTCTGAATCAGGATCTCAAGGAGAAGCTCCGTAAGACAAAATCAATGCAGGGCCGCATGAAGATTGCCAAGCGCCTCAAGATTGTCGAGGGCTTTTCAAACTCGCCCAACCGCCCCGACTGGATGGTGATGGGGTGCGTGCCCGTCATCCCACCGGACCTTCGTCCCTTGGTTCCTCTGGATGGAGGCCGTTTTGCCACTTCCGATTTAAACGATCTTTATCGTCGAGTCATCAATCGGAATAATCGCCTGAAGTCGATTCTTAGGCTAAAGACGCCGGATGTTATTATCCGCAATGAAAAGAGAATGCTCCAAGAAGCCGTCGATGCCCTCTTTGACAATGGCCGCCATGGACATCCCGTCATGGGCGCCGGCAACCGTCCCTTAAAATCCCTTTCGGATATGCTCAAGGGCAAGACAGGGCGTTTTCGCCAAAATCTCTTAGGAAAGAGAGTAGACTATTCAGGCCGATCCGTCATTGTCGTGGGACCGGACCTCCGCTTCAATCAGTGCGGCCTCCCCAAGCAGATGGCTCTTGAACTCTTTGAGCCTTTCATTGTGAAGAGGCTTAAGGATCTCAATTATGTCTACACGATTCGCTCTGCCAAGAAAATGATTCAAAGGCAAGCTCCCGAAGTATGGGACGTCTTAGAAGAGATCATCAAAGGCCATCCCGTACTGCTGAACCGCGCTCCCACCCTGCACCGCTTAGGGATTCAGGCCTTTGAGCCTGTCCTCATTGAAGGGAAAGCCATTCGCATCCATCCTCTCGTCTGCTCAGCCTTTAATGCCGACTTTGACGGAGACCAGATGGCTGTCCACATCCCCCTCTCTTTAGAGGCGCAGCTGGAGGTCAAGCTGTTGATGATGGCTCCCGATAACATCTTCCTCCCTTCATCCGGGAGGCCCGCTGCTGTTCCTTCGCATGATATGATTCTTGGCCTCTACTATCTGATGCACGATCCTCTCTTCGATCCTGAAAAGGCGGGAAAGAAGATCAAGATCTTCCGGGATCCTCAAGAGGTTCTTTTAATGCTCAGGGCCAGTGGGAGCTTCCATTGGTTTGAATCCGGCAAGACGGAGATGAGACAGGATGATCTCGGCCGAGGTTTGCGCATTCATGAGAAGATCAAAGTGAGGATCGGAGAGGCCATCATTGAAACCACGCCGGGAAGGGTGATTTTCAATACGATTGTTCCCAAAGAGCTCGGGTTTCAAAACTATGCTTTGCGCAAAAAGAAGATGAGCGAGCTTATCCTTGAGACCTATAAGAAAGTCGGATTAGAGGCGACGGTAAGGTTTTTAGATTCTCTTAAAAATCTCGGTTTTGCCGAAGCGACAAAATCGGCTCTCTCCATGGGGGTCTGCGACGTACGCATCCCTCCCAACAAAGATAAAGTGATCGCCGCCGGCTACAAACGCGTAGAGGAGATTGAAAAGCAGTATGAAGAGGGCGTGATTACTAGCGGAGAGCGTCATTCTAAGATTATTAGCATCTGGACGGAAATTTCGGACATCTTATCTGAAGAGCTCTTCAAGCTGATCAGCAAGCCCTCCGACACAGAACTCAATCCCCTTTACCTGATGATGGACTCAGGAGCTCGGGGAACAAAGACACAGGTCAAACAGCTGGGCGCTTTGCGCGGGTTGATGGCCAAGCCATCCGGCGATATCATCGAGTATCCCATCATTTCCAACTTCCGGGAAGGCTTAAGTGTTCTGGAATATTCGATCTCCTCCCACGGAGCTCGTAAGGGACTTGCCGATACGGCGCTTAAGACAGCCGATTCGGGATACCTGACCCGCAGGCTCGTCGACGTGGCCCAGGATGTCATCGTCACTGAAGAGGATTGCGGAACACTTAACGGCATTGAAATCAGCGCCATCAAACAGGGGCAGGAAGAACTTCTCCCTCTTAAGGACCGTATCTTTGGCAGGACATCCTGCGATGACATCTTTCAACCCGGAGATCGCACCAAGCTTCTTGCCAAAGCGGGAGACCTCCTCTCTCTTTTACAATCGCAAGCAATTGATGATTCGGGAATTGAAAGCGTGAGAATTCGTTCCTCTCAAACCTGCGAGGCGCATCGAGGGATATGCTGCAAGTGTTATGGGATCAACCTTGCCAACGGCAAGCTTGTAAGCAAGGGTGAAGCTGTGGGGATCATTGCAGCCCAGTCCATCGGCGAACCAGGAACCCAGCTGACGATGAGAACCTTCCACTTGGGAGGGATTGCAGCCGCCGGTCTGGCGCCCGAACTTGATGCGGATCATGACGGCATTCTCATCTACATGGACTTGCGCACAGTGCAAAATGAAGAGGGAACGTGGTTTGCGCTGAACAAAAATGGATCTTTGCACATCGTTCGCGACGAAGGACGTTCCATTGAAGAGTATAAAAAACTCTTAAATACCAAGTCCATCGAACCACTGCAGACCTTCCTTATCGAGCTGGGCACACGCATCATCCTTGCTGACGGATCTTACGTCAAAAAAGGAGAGAGAGTGGGGCACTGGGAACCGCACAATATTCCGATCATCTGCGAACGCCCCGGCTATGTGAAATATGAAGATCTCGTGGAAGGAATCTCTACTCAAAAAGAGGTTAATAAACAGACAGGAATGGCTGAGCTCATCGTTAAGCAGCACCGCGGAGAGCTCCACCCTCAAATCATCATCTACTCCGATCCCGATTATACCGAACTCGTTGGAACCTATGCCATCCCTTCCGGCGCTTTCATCTCAGTTCAGGAGGGGCAGCGCGTCTCTGCGGGGATGCTCCTTGCAAGGTTGCCTCGCGGTGCAATTAAAACCAAAGACATTACGGGAGGCCTTCCGCGCGTCGCCGAACTCTTTGAGGCGCGCCGGCCGAAAGAGGCTGCTGAGATTGCCAAGATCGACGGTATTGTCGATTTTAGAGGAGTTCAGAAGAGCAAGCGCATCGTTGTCGTTCAGGATCCCGATACGGGGATGGAAGAGGAACATCTAATCCCGCTTACCAAGCACCTCATTGTCCAAAAAGGCGATCTGGTGGTCAAAGGGCAGCAGCTTACAGACGGACTTGTCGTTCCCCATGAAATCTTAGACATCTGCGGTATCCGCGAACTGCAGCGCTACCTTGTCAATCAGGTCCAGGAGGTCTATCGCCTTCAGGGTGTGGACATCAATGACAAGCACATCGAAGTCATTGTCCGTCAGATGCTGCAAAAGGTGCGCGTTACCGAAACCGGGGACACCACTTTCCTCTACGGGGAAGATGTCGACAAGAAGAGCTTCCATAAGCAGAATCAAAAAGTCATTGATGAGGGAGGACGACCTGCCTTAGCAACTCCTGTACTCCTGGGGATCACAAAGACTGCTCTCATTACCGAATCTCCTATTGCCGCCGCCTCTTTCCAGGAGACCACCCGTGTCCTGACCGAAGCGGGAGCAGACGGAAAAGTTGATCTTCTTCTCGATCACAAGTCCAATATTATCATGGGACAAGCTATTCCTAGCGGTACGGGCTTTGAGAAGTACGAGAAGCGCATCAAGAAATTCGGCGCAAAAGAGCTCTTGGAAGAGCTCACCTCTTTTTCCTTTGCGGATTAGAAAGAGACTCTTTCTTTAGCAGCAGAACAGGGCCGATAGCTCGACTTTGTACGGTTTTTGACAGCCGGATTTCGAGGAGGCGGCTCCCAGGTTGCAATTAATTTCGAAGGAAGGGTTAAAGAATCTCCCAGTTCGACCATAGGTCGAACGTCCGAGAGCAAATAGACGAGGCAGGCGGGTTCAAAAAGTTGCAAAGTCGAGTTTATGTCTACTGTTCTTTGTGTTGAAAATTTACGCAAGATCTATCCCGGCAAAAAAAGAGAATATGCTGCAGTCGATGACATCTCATTTCATCTGAAAAAAGGGGAGATCTTGGGGCTTCTTGGCCCAAACGGAGCGGGCAAGACGACGACCATTCAAATGCTGCTCGGCATCTTAAAACCCACCTCGGGAAGGATTCTTTACTTTGGCAAAGAGCTCTTTAAACATCGCTCGGAGGTTTTAAAGGAGGTGGTCTTTGCCAGCACCTACGTGAGTCTTCCCTGGAGGCTCACCATTTCCCAAAATCTGGAGATTTACGGGCGCCTCTACGGGATTCCGCTTGCCCCTTTGAGACTGCGGATTGATGAGCTCCTGGAGCGGTTTGGTCTTATAAAGAAGAAAGAGGAGGAGGTCTCCACGCTGTCCGCCGGTCAGATCACCCGTCTCGTTTTGGTCAAAGCCTTCATGGTCCGTCCCAAAGTTGTCCTGCTTGACGAGCCGACGGCCTCTTTGGATCCGGAGATGGCGCAGGAGATTCGCGCCTTTATTCTTGAGGAGCGAAAGACGTATGGGGTCTCGATCCTCTTTACTTCGCATAACATGACAGAGGTGGCCGAAGTATGCGATAGAACCCTCTTTGTGCAAAAAGGAAAGATCTTGGCAGATGATCGCCCGGAGAGACTGGCCCGCAGTGTTGCCTCCTCGAAACTGAGGCTGGTGGTGGCGGATAAGATGGCTCAGACTGTGAAAGTCGCAGAAAAGATGAATCTCTCTTATGAAATCGATCATCATACCCTCGAGCTGAGGCTTGATGAAAAGAAGATTGCACACTTTCTCATGGCGCTTGCCCGGGAAGGAATTGAGTATTCGGGCATTGAAATCATCGAACCCACGTTAGAGGATTATTTTTTAACCATGGCAAGGAATTTTCGATGAGCTTCAGACGCCTCTGGGCGGTTTTTTTGCGCTACTTTTACTATGCGACGAAGGGGGATCAGCTCAGCGATCTCTTCTATTGGCCCGCCATCGATATTTTTATCTGGGGAATGACCAGTTTATGGATCCAGCATCAAGATAGCCATCTTCCCGGCGTGGCTCTTGTTATCCTGACTGCCTTAATTTTCTGGCAAATCGTCTGGCGCGCCACATATGAAATCTCTGTAAACATTTTGCGGGAATTTTGGGATCGCAATCTTCTCAATTTTTTTGCTACACCTCTTAAGCCGGCGGAGTGGATGGGAGGCGTCATGCTGCTGAGTCTTTGTAAAATCGTCGTCAGTTTTCTCTTTGGAGCTTTTATTGTCTTTTTTCTCTATTCGCTTAACATTTTTAACATGGGCTTTGTCTTTCTCCCTTATCTGGGATCGTTAGCACTTTCCGGCTGGTTTTTGGGTTTTCTTTCAGGAGGAATCGTGATCTACTTTGGACAGAGGGTCCAAATGCTCGCCTGGGTGGTGGCTTATCTCTTTTCCCCTTTCAGTGCGATTTTCTATCCTGTCTCCGCTCTTCCCGGCTGGGGGCAAGCGATTGCTAAAGCGCTTCCAATGTCTTACATTTTCGAAGGATTGCGCGAAGTTCTCTATCAGCACACTTTGGGCGGGAGGAACCTGGCCACGAGTTATCTTTTAAATCTCCTCTATCTCGTTCTTTCAATGAGTTTTTTTGTCTTGATGCTGGAAAAGAGCCGAAAGAAGGGATTGGGGAGGCTAGAATGATGAACTCGGGCCTTAATGCCCGAGAATTTTTACGGTTTTGAGCCGAGTTTCGACCTCGGCCCAACCTGTCTTTTGAAAACACCCGCCCCTTAAGGGCCGGGTTTCCCAATTAGGAGTTTTATGTCAGTTCCTTCTTTATCTAGCAAACAGATGGTTATTATCAGTGACAGAGAGAATTTATGGGATTGTGAAAAAATTGAAGAAAGCGGTGTTTGGAAGGCGTTAAGCGAGGAGAAAGGACTTCTCATGCAGAGCAAGGAAAAGTGTGCTTGTGTTTCAAGAATTTTAGAGACATTGAATCTCAATCAAAAAAAAGTAGTCGTCCTCGTTCATGGATTTAATTCTAATTTTAATGACATCTTAAAAACGTATCATGTCGTTAGAGTTCAGCTTAAAAAGCTTCGAAAGTATGATGCGATTATCGGCTATCTTTGGCCGGGGACGAGACGGGCCATCACCGGTTATGGCGATGCTCGAGATAGAGTGATGAATGAGCTCCATGGGCGCTTACTAACCCTTTTGCGAGAAGTGAAATGCCGCGCCCAGCATTTAGATGTCATAGCCCATAGCATGGGAAACCGGCTGGTCTTAAATGCGCTTATGATTTCCGAAGCCGTGATTCAAGTTGATCATTTTTTTGCCTTTGGCCCCGCAATAAGAGATGACGATCTCTCTTTTACTCCGTACAGTTTTGTCTTTGCAGCTGCTCGCATTCGAAATATCTCCATCTTTTATTCAAAAAGGGATTGGGTTTTAAATTGGTTATTTTGGGTGGTGGAGTTTCACAAGTGTAAGGGAGCCCAAGGCACTGATCTCGAGATGCCGTCTAATGTGCAGCAAATTGATGTTTCGGCCATCGTTCCCTCTCATAGCTCTTATTATTCGGCATGGGGGATTTATCTATTTATCAATGAGCGATTAAATGATAGATGTAATGATCCTAAGTATAGTATAGATGATAAAAATCGAATTTGGAATAGTGCGTCTCTTAAGAAGATGATAGGATATGTGAAGAAACCAAGGAACGAAATAACCGGCTTGGAATTGAATCCAGAACAGCAAAAAGGAAAAGAGAAGCGGCCGATAGATGATGTAGAAGATTCTAAAATATTCAAATATTCCAAAATGGAATTCCCTCCATTGACTCATGAGGGTAAAGAGTGCATTGAGAAGTTGTTGGGAACATTTGATAATCCGAGAGGCGATTATTATTTAAGAGATTTTAACACTGTCTTTGATAAGCTCGTCAAAGATTTGCATCCTTATGCAATAGAGTTGTTATTTAGCCAGATGTATGAATATGAAAAAAAACAAAATGCTAAAAACGAGGAGCGCATTCTGAGAAATGAGAGGTGGGTAGAGAACTTCTATACGGCTCTAGATGTAACAGGAACCTTTGCATCTCTTTGGTTTAGAATTGGGGTAGCTCTCTGCATCCTGGATATCATAAAGAGAACATGACACTGCTCCGTCTTTTCTAAAAACATGGGATGTTTCGTAAGGAGAGTTATCCGCCGTGGTGTTTTCCCTGATGCCGCGAGACTAAAATAATGGCTGTCGCGGCAGTGGCTACAGCTAAAAAAGCAATGGTAATGGTTCCCAAGTTGCTCTGCCTGGACGTCTCTGCGCCCTCTTCTGCCGCTTTGCCGACCTCCCGGGGAGCGGGAGAGGGGGAAGAGGCAGCCTCTTCCGGTGTAGGCTGCGGAGCCGAGGCTTCCTCTGTGCGAAGAGCGGGAATAAAAGGAAGTTGGATGGCCAGGAGTGCGATCAGGAGTTTTTTGCTCATACTTTTGTTTTGAGTTCCTCTTGAAAATATTGGAGCAAGAGAAGTTGCCAGTAGGCGCCCATATCGTTAAATTCGCTTAAAAAACGCTTTTGGAAGGGGTTCCATACCTCTTCTTGAAAGCGAGACTCTTTGCTCTTTTCTTTAAATTCCAAAAGAGTTTGGTAAAGAGCCTCTCTTCTCTCTTTTTCAGGAATAGATTCTAAGAGATTTTCCGTTATTGTAAAGGATTTAAAGGCATTGAGAAAGGTTTTTCCTAAAGAACCCATCTCTTCCCTAGGCGCTGCGGCAGTGAGAATATAGGCGCTCTGTTCATGAAGAAAAAGGAGCTGAAGGAGACGAATGGGCCGTGTGTTGCTCTGTGTCTCTATCTCCGTTAAAAGGGCCTTGCCTGACCGGGTCTGTAAAGATCCGAGTTTACGCCAGCGATTCTTAGGATCGCTTAAGTGGATCTTTCGTACCGCCTCGGCATAGTCATCCAGATCCATTACTCCTTCTTCCTCTGCCAAGTTCAAAGAGGGAGTGAACCCTCCCTTTCTAGGAAGAAGAAAAGCGATGCGGACGCTTGGGGCGTAGGTTTTAGGATCGGCAATCTGCCATCCTTCGGGAGGGTGGAAATAGGCTTGCGGAACAGAAAAAAGAAGGTGGGGAAAAGAGAGCAAAAGAACAAGAAAGCGCTGCATCAGGTAGAAGAGGGGACTAAAGAGGCTTTTTTCTTTCCTCCGCTGTGATGGATGGTCGTTGCCAGCAAGGCAATTGCAACAAAGAGGGCAATTCCCCATCCCAACATGGAGGTGCTCGTTGCAGTAAAGGCGCCGTCTTTCGCTCCCACTCCCATGCGGTAGAGATGATCCGTATTTTCTGCGTGCTCATCAAGCGATTCCCTTCCATAAGAGGGAGCGCTTGTCACGCATAGAAGAACGGAGAGGATAGAGATGAGAAAACGCTTCATCACCACTCACGCGATTTTGGTTCTTTTATGACACAAAAAGAGAGTTTTGGGCAATGGGTTCAATTTTTTTCTCGATAACACGGTTTTTCATCATTGCAAAATACCGTAGTCAGGCATAGACTTTGAGACGCATGTTTTGACGAGGTTGCAATGGAAGCAGCAAAAGATCGGGTTAAAAAAATTTGTGACGCTTTGCGCAAGGAGGCCCTAGAGCCGGCCAGGGCCGAAGCGGCAAAAATTATCGAAGCTGCCGAGAAAGAGGCTTGGAGGATCCGAGACGAGGCCAAGAGCGAGAGCGAGGCGATGCTCAATGAGACGCATCACAAAATCCAGAGCGAACAGGAGATTTTTGAAACTTCTCTTAGTCAAGCGAGCAGACAGGCAATTGAATTTTTAAAACAAAAGATTGAAGAGAGTCTCTTTCAGCCGGCACTGAAAGAGATGATCGAGAGGCAGACGAAAGATCCCAAGGTGCTCTCGGAATTAATCACGGCAGTGGTGCGGGCGATCGACAGAGAGGGGGCCAGTGTAAATCTCAGTGTCGCCATTCCTGCTCAAATCTCCGCTGATAGGGTTAACGCCCTTCTTTCCTCTCAGATTTTAGAAAGGCTTAAGGAAAAAGGGGTGCTCCTCTCCTCCCTTGGAGGGGGGATTGAGGTGAAACTCCTGGATGAGAAGATGACCATCGATCTCTCGGCCGAGACTTTAAAAGAGTTGGTAGCCACTTATATCCGCAAGGATTTTCGTAAACTGTTTTTTGGATGAGAAATTACTACTTTTTAGCTCCTTCGCTCCCTCCTTTGACGTTGGGAGAGTGGCCTGATCTTCTTTTTGAGGAGCTTATCTCGCGTTTCAGACTCAATTTAACGGCCGCTGATTTTCAGAAGAGTCGGGCGATTCGGCGTTGCATCGACCTTCTCAATGTACGCGCGCTCTATTTAAAAGAGCCCCTGGATCCCCGAGGAAATTTAACGGAAAGAGAGCTGGACGAGGCGTTGCTGCTAGAGAGTTATCTGCCAAGCTATCTCTTTGACTTTTTGAAGCGCTTTGAGACGGCTGCGGAAAGGGAAGAGAACTTCTCCTTTCTTCTCTCTTCCTATTTGAAGGGCGAGTGGTTGCAACAGACAGGGTTTTTGAAAAGATATTTTCGCTTTGAGTGGGAGTGGCGGCTCGTGTTAACGGCGCTTAGGGCCAAGGAGCTTCAAAGGGATCTTTTAGAGGAGTTGAAATTTGAAGACTCTTCCGACCCCTTTATTCAAGAGATCCTCTCTCAAAGAGAGAGCTCCGTCTATGAGCCGCCCACGGAATATGGCGATCTAAAAGGCTATTTTCTCTCGTGCGGATCGGATCCCTGGCAGCATTATGAAGGGCTTGCCAAGTGGCGCTTTACTCGAGTGGAACAGCTTTGCCAAGGGCCGCTTTTTTCTCTGGACTGGGTTTTGGCCTATTTCGTCCAACACCTCCTTACAGAGGACTTAGCGAAGTTGAGTGTAGAAAAAGGAGAGGAGATTTTGAGAAAGGTAGCTGGGGCATAATATGGAAGATCATCGAGCGAGCGGGGAGTTAATTTGGGCTTTTGGGAATTTGATCCAGGTCAAAGTCAACGGAGCGATTCGTCAAGGAGAGATGGCTACGGTCCATTTAGGAGAGATCCCTTTAAAAGGCGAGGTCATTGAGATTGTCGGAGAGGTGGCAAAGATCCAGGTTTACGAAGATACGCGCGGCTTAAAGCTGGGCACAAAGGTCTCGTTTGAGGGAAAGCTTCTAGAGGCCGAGCTCGGCCCCGGATTGCTCGCGACCGTCATTGATGGATTGCAAAATCCTTTGGAGAAAGTCGCTTCAGCCTCCGGCCTCTTTTTGACACGAGGGATCTCAATTCCTCCCTTGGATCGAGAGAAGAAGTGGGATTACCATCCCAAAGCTAAAGTGGGAGCTGTTGTTTTGAGAGGAGATAGCCTGGGATATACTATGGAGGGACGCTTTCATCACCAGATCATGGTCCCTTTTTCCTCTTTTGGAGCATTCACTCTGACTTGGGTGATCAAGCCGGGTTCTTATCCCGTGGAGGCCGTTGTGGCTCGCGGGGTGGACGAGCTTGGGGCGGAGAGAGAATTCCGGATGCTGCAGCGCTGGCCGGTCAAGATTCCACTTTGCATCGGAGAGAAGATCAAGTCGACAAAGATGCTAGACACGGGCCTGCGCATCATCGACAGCCAGTTTCCCCTCATTAAGGGAGGCGCCTTTTGCGCTCCCGGACCTTTTGGGGCCGGCAAGACGGTTTTGCAGCACCACCTCTCCAAATATTCCGATGTCGATATCGTAGTGGTCGTTGCCTGCGGGGAGCGGGCAGGGGAGGTGGTAGAGGTGCTCAAAACCTTTCCGCATCTCACCGATCCGCATACGAGCGATCCCCTGATGGAGAGGACGGTGATTGTCTGCAACACTTCCTCCATGCCGGTGAGTTCAAGAGAGACTTCGATCTATATGGGTGCGACGATCGGTGAGTATTACAGGCAGATGGGGCTCGATGTCCTCCTTCTTGCCGACTCCACTTCTCGCTGGGCGCAGGCCATGCGGGAGATGTCCGGAAGACTGGAAGAGATCCCCGGAGACGAGGCCTTTCCCGCCTACCTGGCGTCCAGGATTGCCGCCTTTTATGAGAGAAGCGGTGTGGTGAGTTTAAAAGGGGGAAAGGAGGGTGCTTTAACCATTGGCGGGACAGTCTCTCCCGCAGGGGGGAATTTCGAAGAGCCCGTCACCCAGGCGACTCTTTCTGTTGTCGGCGCATTCCATGGCTTGTCTCGAGTGCGATCCGATGCGCGGCGCTATCCCGCAATCGATCCCCTCATCTCCTGGAGCAAGTATATCGATACCGTCTCTTTGGAGATGGAGCAGAGGATGGCCTCCTGGAATGAGACAGTCCGGCTTGCCCATGAGATCTTACGGGAAGGGGATGAGATCGGAAAGAGGATGGAGGTGGTCGGAGAAGAGGGGATATCCATTGAAGATTTAATCATCTATCTGAAGGCAGAACTGTATGATTTTTGTTATCTGCAGCAAAACGCCTTTGATCGAGAGGACGCCTACTGTCCTTTAAAACGGCAGATTCCTCTCTTTCAGTTGATGCACCGGATCTTCAACACGGCCTTTGTTTTTGATGACCACGACGGAGCCCGCTCCTATTTCATCGAACTCCAAAACGAGCTTAAAAACTTAAATTTTATGCCTTTTGAGTCCGAGCGTTACCATAAAGCCTATTCCTCGATCGAAAAAAGGATCAGCGAGGCCAAAAGATGAAAAAAGTGTACGAAAGAATTGTCGACATGCGCGGAAATCTGCTTACGGTTAGGGCGCGGGGCGTGGGCTTGGGTGAACTGGCTCGCATTGAACGTCGAAGCGGTCCGGCTCTTTACGGCTCGGTCCTTCGCATTGAAGGAGAGAGGGTCACTCTCCAGGTCTTTGAAAATACCCGAGGCATCTCCACGCATGACCATGTCGTCTTTTTAGGAAGGGAGATGCGCGCCATTTGCTCCGACGCGCTGTTTGGCAGAAGATTAAGCGGTGCCGGCGTGCCGATTGACAACGGCCCCCTCTTGGTGGGCGATGAGGTGGAGATTGGAGGGCCCTCCTTCAATCCCGTGCGCCGCATTATTCCAAGAGAGCTTGTGCGCACCAATATCCCCATGATCGATCTCTTCAATTGTCTTGTCAAATCGCAAAAGATTCCCATCTTTTCGGTTGCAGGAGAGCCCTACAACTCTTTGTTGATGCGCATTGCCAATCAAACAGATGCCGATGTCGTGATTATTGGCGGGATGGGACTGCGCTTTGACGACACACTGGCCTTCATTGAAAATGCGGAACGGTCCGGCTCTATGGGTAAGACGATCATGTTCATTCATCAGGCGACTGATCCTGTTGTCGAGGCTCTTCTTGTCCCCGATCTTGCCCTGGCTTGTGCGGAGAAATTTGCCATCCAGGACAAGGACGTTCTTGTTTTACTGACCGATATGTCTGCTTTTGCAGACAGCATCAAGGAGATCATGATCACGATGGATCAGGTCCCTTCTAATCGAGGCTATCCCGGCTCGCTCTATTCCGATCTGGCGGCCCGCTATGAAAAAGCGGTCGACATCGATGGAAGCGGCTCGATTACGATCATCTCGGTGACGACCATGCCCGGCGGCGATGTCACCCATCCCATCCCCGACAATACCGGCTACATCACGGAGGGGCAATTCTATCTGCATGGAGGCAGGATCGATCCCTTTGGATCGCTTTCACGCTTAAAACAACAGGTCATCGGCAAGGTCACCCGAGAAGATCACAATGAGATTGCCAACACCCAAATCCGCCTCTATGCAGAATCAAAAAAGGCCAAAGAGAGAGAGAGCATGGGGTTTAAACTCTCAAATTGGGATGCCAAGCTTTTGCAATTTTCCACTCTCTTTGAAGAGAAGATGATGAATCTGGAGGTCAATCTCCCCCTCGAAGAGGCTCTCGATCTTGGATGGAAGCTTCTTGCGCGCTGCTTTGCTCCTCACGAAGTGGGAATGAAAGAGTCCTTAGTTGATAAATACTGGCCAAAAACATGAGTCTGAAGCTGACCAAGACAGAACTTCGAAGCCAGGAGGTGCGGTTTCATCAATTACAAAGATATCTCCCTACCCTGCAGCTTAAAAAAGCTCTTTTGCAATCAGAGATTAATCGGGCAGCCCTTGAGCTGCACTCCTTAGAGAGCCACTTTGATGTCTCTGTAGAAAAGGTAGAACTCTTTGCCGCGCTCTTAACAGCGCCTTACGCCTCACTTCTTTTCAAGGCGGTTCAGATCAAAGAGATGAAGCTCGATTACGAAAATATCGCCGGTATTGAGATTCCCTTTTTAGAGGAAATTATTTTCGAGAGCGTCTCCTTTCCTCTTTTTGCGACCCCCTCTTGGATGGAATACGCCATCTATGAGTTAAAAGAGCTGGTGCTCTACCGGGAGCAGATTGCTCTTGCCAAAAGAAGGAAGAGCGCTTTGGAAAAAGAGCTTCGCGAGGTGTCGATTCGTGTCAATCTCTTTGAAAAGATTCTCATTCCTCGTGCGCTAAAGAACATTAAGAGAATTCGGGTTTTTTTGGGAGATCAACAGCTTGCTGCCGTCTGCCAGGCCAAGGTGTCCAAGGAGAAGATTTTAGAAAGAAAGCTAATAGCTGTAGTTTAAAATGATCATCGATCTTTACAAGTTTCTGTTTGTTGGTGCTCGGGAAGAGGTGAATCTCTTCTTTAACAGAGCCCAGGAGTTGGGGATCATTCAGTTTATCTCCCATGCTGTCAAAAAAGCAGCTCCTCTTCCTCCCAATCTTGCAGGAATTCTGGAGGCAATCAAGCTGCTGCGCAAACAACCTTTAAAAAAGGAGTTTGAGGGAGCCTATGTCAGGGATGAGGGGGAGAGAGCCATCGATCGGATTCTAGAGCTCAAAAAAGAGATCGAGAGAGTAGAAGAGGAGAGTCTTTTTTTAGAAAGCGAGATTGAGCGTGTAGAGCCCCTAGGCGATTTTTCCATGGAGGATCTTGCTTGCCTGGAGAAAGAGGGGAAAAGAGAGGTTCAGTTTTTTTTAATCAAAAGCGAAAAAAGAGAAAAGATGCGGCTTAGCGAGGAGTTGATTTACCTGACTGCCGACTCCGGTCTCGATTACTTTATCACTATCAACCAAAAGAGGCGCGCCTTTCCCGCAATGATCGAGGTTCACGTCGAAAAGACAGCCCCCGAGCTGCGCGAACGCTTGGAGTTTGTCAAGGAGATCCACCATGAGCTTGTGTCGGAATTAAAGGGGTTTGCAGGACACATCTCCTATTTGCGCCGCTATCTTATTGATGAGCTCAACGATCACCATCTTCACCTTGCAAAGAAGGGAGTCGATTTTCCCTTGGACCACTCCCTCTTCTCGATCGAAGGATGGGTTCCTAGCAATAAACTCTCTGAACTGGAAGTTTTGCTCAAAGACCGCCCTCTTTTTGTCGAAAAGGTAGCCATCGAAAAGAGCGATTCTCTTCCCACTTACATGGAAAATCGGGGAATGAACCGGATTGGCGAGGATATCGTCACACTCTATGATATCCCCTCTTCTGAAGATCAAGACCCCTCGTTTTGGATCTTTTGGTCCTTTGCCCTCTTTTTTGCCATCATTGTCTCGGATGCAGGTTATGGCCTTCTCTATCTTGCCCTTGCCGCCTATATGAAATACAGGAGTCCTAGGATGGCGGGAAAGAGACGGCGTTTATATCGCCTTGTCCTTGTGCTTGCAACCGCCTGCACCCTTTGGGGCGTGGCCACAGGTTCTTTCTTTGGAATAGAACTCCATCCCCGCAATCCGCTCTCCAAGATCTCAATCACGCAATATCTTGCAGAAAAAAAGGCGGCTTATCATCTCTTAAGACGCGACGCTGTCTACAAGGAGTGGGTGCAGAAGATCCCTGCCGTTGAAGCGGCAAAGACTCCGCAGGAATTTTTAGAAAAAGGCATTGTCGTGATTGAGGGAAAAGAAAAATATCTCATTTTAGACACCTTCAAAGACAACTTTCTTTTGGAGTTTTCTCTCTTTATCGGCGTCCTTCACTTGGGGCTCTCTCTTCTTCGCTACCTCAAGCGCAATCTTTCCCATCTCGGGTGGTTTTTTGCTTTGATTGGAGGATACCTTTATGTCCCCCTCTATTTAAAGGCGACCTCTTTCATTCACTTCTTGGGGATTGTGCAAAAAGAGACCATCGAACTCTTTGGATTGCAGCTCTTTTTAGGAGGGGTGGGTCTTGCTGTTGTATTGGCGCTCATTCAGAAGAGATTTCGAGGTTCAACCGAGATCTTGACTTTGGTGCAGCTCTTTGCAGACGTGCTTTCCTATCTTCGGCTTTACGCCTTAGGGCTTGCGGGCGCCATGATGGCCAAAACCGCAAACGACCTCGGAGCTAAGGTAGGCCTCTTTTTTGGCTTCATCGTCATCCTGGCGGGACATGCCATCAACATCGCCCTTGGGATCATGTCGGGCGTGATCCATGGCTTGCGTCTAAATTTCATTGAGTGGTACCACTACAGTTATACGGGTGGTGGGAAGCTCTTTAATCCGCTAAAGAAATTAACTATGAAAGAAGGAGAATAAGGTATGGATATCGGAATGGTTGGTCCGGCACTCGTCTTAGGTCTGGGATGTATTGGAAGCTCAATCGGATGCGGGATTGCCGGAATGGCCTCACACGCCGTCATGAGCCGCGTCGAAGAGAATCACGGCGTCTTTGTCGGGATGTCGGCCGCGCCTGCCTCCCAATCGATCTACGGACTTGTTTTAACTCTTCTCATGAGCACTGCCATCAAGTCAGGAAGCCTTTCTGCCTGGAATGGGATCGGCATCGCTCTCTTTGTAGGGCTTGCTCTCCTGGCTTCTTCCATCTATCAGGGGATGTGCGCAGCCACTGCGATCCAGGCTTCCGCCAAACAGCCGGCGGTCATCGGAAAATCCTTTGCAGCCATTGGCATTGTCGAAGGGATCTCCCTTTTTGCCTTTGTGATTGGGCTCCTTCTCATTTGAAGAGCCGGTTGCAAATTTCTAAAACCGGGCATTCAAAGCGAATTTTGCAAGAGGAGAAGCGCGCAAGGATTCTCCCGGAAGAAAGCCTTTTGCTTTGTATCCCAGCTCTAAGTGGATCGCCAAACGTTCAGGGACGAAAGCATAATTGTAGAGAAGAGAGAGAGAGCCTCCTGGGCGCTTATCATGAAAAGTGCGGCCTTTTTCCATCTTTGCCGTCCATTCGTGAAAGGAGAGGAGCTTGGGCTGCATCTATAGATCGGCACGAAGGCCTACGGCATGAGCTTTTCGGAAGCGTATGATCGAATCGTTTTCAATCCCCGCTCCCAAGAAGGAATTGCCGGCAAACCGTCCCCGTTTTAGGTAGAAATAGGTGGGGATTTCTTTATATTTCAGGTGACTGAGCGGCGCTCTCTGCGAAGTGGTTCGGACAGCTGCGGGGAGGCCATGTGGAAGATTGAGCTTTTTCTCGAATCTTCCACTCTTCAATGAGCGTTTCCCACTCTTCAGAACTCAAGGAGCGCACTCCCGAAGGAGGCCGATCCTGACTTCTGCTCCTTCGGTGGAGAGTGAAATCTTCTCTAGTTAATCCTCTCTTTTTTTGAGTTCGTGAAGGCGCCGGCAGCAGATCTTCTGAAGTTAGCCCCGTATCTTGCTCCTCCGATGTTGACGAAGAAGTGTCAGAGGGGGAAGGAGGCGCTTGGGCGCTAGATTGAGTTGTGGAAGAGAAAAAAAAACCTTTAACGCATGCAATCACTTTAGCAATGAGCTGCATGATGCCTCGTCCCAGATTGTGAAAAACCATTTTCCATCTGGAAAAGCAATGAACAGCGAAGAAAGAGAATCCCCCTTTCCTTTCAGGGGATATACCCTCTGTTAAAAGAGTCATCCTTTTCTTGAGGTTGTTTGTGTCTATAGGATCCAAATCCAAGTGATGAGGGTTGTTCTCTCATCACTCGAATTTTTAATAAGATGAAAAGTCTTATTCTCCTGTTCCGCTCGCTTCTGTTGCTTCCGGAAAGAGTTGTGACATTAACTTGTCCACAGCTAGTTGAATAAGCTCCAAATTGTTCATCGGGTCATTGAACACCTTTTTGGCAAATCCCTTTTTATTTGCTCCTTCTATATGTTTCTCTAGAGAAATGGAGAGGATCTGTTTGGTCAGTTTATCTTTGATGGGCGTCATTTTTTCTTTCAGTTCGTCTGCAGTAAGGGTATCTGTATGCAGTGCATTGTTTAAATCAGCAGTCCATACTTGTTCCTTAGACAACTTAAAAGTATCAGTTCCGAGTCCATAACGTCCGGGCCCTTGAGAGAGGCGGTCTCGAGCTTTATCCAGAGCGGCCTCTAGTTTAGATGATTTTTCTTCCTGAATTTCTTCTGAATCAGAAGAGGGTTCTGCAATCCGTACAGTTTTTTCAGAGCGCCAAACAAAAAGATGTTTTTTGACAAAAGCGACGATCTTCAGAATGACAGCTGACCAGATCCATGAAGCGGCATTCTGAATGGGCTCAATAACACATCTTTTTAAAAGGGATTTGACTTGTTTTTTTTCGTCTGAATTTAGGACATTTGCGGCGACTTCACGAGTCAGGTTAGACTGATCGGAAACTACAGCTGGAAGAGCTGTTTCCAGAGTCTCCTTGATTTCGTGAATCTCAACGGGTTCAGCAGCTAAAACAGGGTTAATAGCACTAGCCATAACAACACCTCCGGGTTTTTGAGTAAAATCTTGCTGTAAAGATAAGGCAAGGTCGATTTTAAGAAAAGATTAAGATGAGTTTTTTTTAAGAGTTCCAGTGGAAACCGAGTCGGGTCAAAAGAAAGCGGAGGGTGAGAACAGGATGGAGGATGAAGAATTTCACGAGATGCAGATAGGAAGTTCCCATGATCTTTTTTCGGATGAGCTCTCCTGTTGGATTCAGGCTGTCTTTAATCCAAAAGAGATAAAAGGGGGGAAGCTCTTTGGGAAGAGATGTTAAAGGAAAGAAGGCGATCTCTTTTGTCTCCTCTGTGCAGTGAATCGAACCCGAGACGATCGATCCTTCGAAAAAATGGGTCAAATGAGAGAGGCGGTTAGTAGGAAGATACTCTGCAATTTTGCGCAGCAACGTGAAAGAACATCCCGTCTCTTCGCGCGCTTCGCGCAGGGCAGCTTGGCTAGGAGTCTCATGGGCTTCGACGCCGCCGCCCGGAAGCACCCAGACGGGAATGTCTCTTCTTTTGACAAGCAGGACTTGATCTTTCCTCTCATTAAAGATGATAATGGCGACAGCTTCTTTCATAGCGGTGGTTTAACGTGGGATTATACACGAAAGTATACCGAACGCACTTCAAAAATTGGCATTTCGGCTGCGCCAAAACCTCGGGGTTCGACGATCGCATCCCGCCCCATATTTCTAATTTTGTGCAAGATGCGATCGTCGAACCGCGAGAGCTTTCGCGTCGGCCCAAATCCCATTTTTCAAGTGCGTTCGGTATACTCTGTTTGGCCCTTTTCTTGTTTTTAGGGGGGTGCAAGCGTTACTATCTGATGGTCTCTCAAGAGATCGTCAATCGAGACTCTTTGGCGAGCACTCATGTAGGGACGCCCGATCCCCGCCAGGCCAATCCCCCTGAGGGAAGGGAGCTTTGCCTCAGTTGGCAAATTCCTTGTGAGATTTTTCAGCAAAGACCCCGTCTTGAGCTGGATGTCATCTATTGGAACTATACAGAGGGCCATTTTTTCTACTCGATGGATGCCAAGAGGGGATACGTTCTCTATACCCTCGCAGGGAAGGAGTATGAGGAGAAAGAGGGGCTGCTTTCATATCGGGCGCGCATTGTCACACAAGAGGGTGTAGTCTATCGAAAGTGGACGCAGCAGCTCTTTGTCGAGTTGATCAGGGTGGGCGATCGGGACTACACCCCTCCTTTGCAACCGGCCCTTCCCGAAATGATTGGCAAATAGATGACAAAGAGAGAGCAAAGCAACTCCGGCGCCAAATCGCCGAACCGTGCGCCCCTTTGCTTCGGATGTCACAGAGCCGCAGGCGGTTCTTTGTCGTCTATTTGCCTAGCGGATGAGCGAGGTAGGAGGCTGCCCATAGGACGGCCTCTTCTGTACTCTTCCAAGGGATGGTTCTCTTTGACTTTCTTCTCTTGGATGATTACTCTTGATTAGATGCAAATATCTTCAGAAACTCTTGTCTCCCTTCTCACTCGGGTGGATCTTTTTTTGTGGGGGAAAGTGCTCATTTTCCTCCTTGTCCTTCTGGGCCTTTTTTTGACGATTCGACTAAAAGGGATGCAGTTTCGTTACCTCATCTATTCGCTCAAGCTGGCATTTTTTCGCAAAGATGACAAGGCTCAAGGAGATGTCAGCCATTTTCAGGCCCTGATGACAGCTCTTGCAGCAACGTTGGGCATTGGGAGTATTGCCGGAGTGGCGACTGCTGTAGTGGCGGGAGGGATGGGAGCGATTTTCTGGATGTGGGTCATTGCGCTTCTGGGGATGGTGACTCGATTTTCAGAGTCTCTGCTTGCGATCAAATACCGCATTCGCGACCGGCGGCAGGAGATGTGCGGAGGGCCGATGTATTACATTGAAAGGGGGCTGGGTTGGAAGTGGCTTGCCTCTGCCTTTGCCTTCTTTGGCGCTCTTTCGGCCTTTGCAGGCGGCAATATGACCCAGTCCAATTCCATTGCGTATGCTCTTTACGATCTGCTTTTGTTTCCTCACCTGTGGACGGGAATTGTGCTGACGGCGTTGACGGCGCTTGTTTTGCTGGGCGGAATTAAGAGCATTGGGAAGGTGTGCGCCTATCTCGTTCCCTTCATGGCCCTCTTTTACTTCCTTGGGGGCATTCTGATCTTGGGAGCGTCGCTTCCCAAACTTCCTGCCGTCTTTTGGCATATTTTCCGGACCGCCTTTACCGGACAGGCGGCTGTGGGAGGATTTTTGGGCTCGACCGTGATGACGGCCATCCAGCTTGGAGTGGCGCGTGGAATCTCCTCCAATGAAGCGGGGCTGGGCAGCGCCCCTATTGCCGCAGCCGCGGCCAAGACGGATGTCCCGGGAAGACAGGCTTTGATCTCGATGTCCGGTGTCTTCATCTCGACGATCATCATGTGCACCCTGACGGGTCTTGTCATTGGCGTGACGGATGTTTTAGGCAGTTACGACAGCAGAGGATTTCTTCTCAACGGCTCTCCTCTTGTAATGCAGGCTTTCCGCTCTCTTTTTCCGGGATCCGAGATCATCGTTGCGGTGGGACTGATTCTCTTTGGCTATTCGACGATTGTCGGATGGGCCTATTATGGAGAAAAATGCATCGAGTATCTTGCAGGAGAGAGGAGCATTCGCTTTTACCGCTTGCTCTTTTGCGGCTTTGTTTTACTCGGAGCTCTTTTAAGAATGGAAATTGTCTGGCCGCTTGTCGATATCTTGAATGGATTGATGGCCCTTCCGAATTTAGTGGCGCTCTTTTTTCTCTCACGGGTGATCACGATCGAATCGCATCACTTCTTTGCCTTTCTCAAGCAGGAAAAAAGCCAGGCGCCGTTCTCTTCAATCCTGTAAACTTCTTAGCTCGACTTTGCAACTTTTTGGGCCCGAAGGCCTCGAGATATTTGCTCTCGGGGGAGTTATTTAAACCAGGAAGGGGTTAAAAACCCCTTCCTGATTTAAAGAATCTCCCAGTTCGACCGTAGGTCGAACGTCCGAGAGCAAATAGACGAGGCAGGCGGGTCCAAAAAGTTGCAAAGTCGAGCTTAGCTAAGGTTTTTCCTGAAATCGCTCAGCAGCCTTGCCTGAAAGGACCACCTTTTTTGACTCAGATAGTCGGGATGGAGGTTTTGCAGTAGAGAATTGCATTGGAAGAGCAGCTTTTCAGTATGCTTGGGAAATAGGGTGGGGTTTTGGTTGAAGAGCTGCTGCATGTCCAAGAGGCGGTCCTCTGCGTCCTCTTTGAGTGATTCCAGCTCTTTGGCAATGGTGTCAAAAGAAGAGCCGCTCTTTTCACGCTCATTTAAGATTTGCTCTATATTGAGCATGTCATTTTGAAGCTCTTCAAAATGGTTCAAGAACTCTTCCATCTGAGGCTCTCTTCTCTTTTCTGGCAAGGCACCCATAGCGACTCCTCCTTTTAAACAAATTTATGCTACCCACTGCTGCTGCAGGATGGTTACCGCTCCGCCGATCTGGCCGTTTTCGTATTCGCTGAAATTCTCATAGGAGGGAAAGGCTCTGCTGATCTCTCTTGTCAGTTGCGTCAGATCGGAGAGGATCGTTGCCTGATCGTCGGAAAAGAGCGTCGGAAAGGTGAAATTGAGCAGGTTGAGATCTTGCAAGTAGTTGTAGATTTCATTGAGATGATTTTGTATGTCGCGATTGAACGCTTCGCTGTTGATCTTGTTTTCTTCGAGCTTGGTGAAACAGTTGTGAATCTTATCGGTTGTCTCCTGAATGTTGGTCAAATCCCTGTTGGCCAACTTTTTTAGAAAGTTAAAAGCTTCTTTTGGAAGGGCAACACAGGTTGCCTTTGCCGGGTTAGCATTTTCCATAATTACACCACCTTAATTAATGGTTTTTCTTTAATTTTATGTTATTAATTATCTCTTTATTTGTCTATTTAATTTTTTAATGGCTGAAAATTAGATAATTAGTAAAGAAGAGCGTCGAGCTTGGAGCTCAGGTCGAGAAGCTCCTTTGCGGTCTTTGCGAGTTCCTTCTTTGTCTTTTCCACGAGAGAAGGAGGAGCTTTTGCTACAAAATCGGGGCGGCTCAGTCTTTGACGCAGTTCGTTCTCTTTGAAGATAAGCTTGTCACGGCCTTTCATCAGGCGCAAACGCTCCTTTTCGCGCATCTCTTCTGGAAGGAGGACGATGACTTTGAGATTGTTAGAAAAGGAGCTGGCAGAAAAGGGAAGGCGCTCTTCCTTTTCCCTGATCTGCACGGTCCCCAGTTTGACAAGAGCGCGCACAATCTTTTCATTTTTAAGGAAAAGAGCGGTCTCCTGGGGAGAACCGACTAAAATGAGGTCGCATTCCATAGGTAGCGGAAGGGCCATTTCTGCGCGAATATTGCGCACTGTGCGTACGATATCGCTCACCTGCTCAAATTCTCTCTCAACGCTCTCATCTAGGGCCTCTAGTTTGAAAGAACGAGGATAGGGGGCAACGATGCAAGCTCTTGCCGCCAAGGCAGAGAAGGTCTCTTGGGTGGGATCGTCTGCCTCAGGGGAGGCTTGCATGCCACCGTATTCTATTTTGAGAAGTTGAAAGAGTTCCTCGGTGATGAAGGGAGCCATCGGGTGGAGAAGACGGATCACGGAGGTGAGAAGGATGAGAAGAATCTTCTGTTTGTTCAAGCGCTCATCTTCGCTTCCCACTTTTCCAAAGAGGAAGGGCTTGCAGATCTCGACATAATCCGAGCAGAACTCTTTCCAAAAGAAGTCATAGGCGCAAAGAGCCGCACGGTCGAAGGCGTAAGAAGAGAGATGGTGATTGAGAGCTATTGTGGTGCGATTTAACAAAGAGAGGATCCAGCAGTCTTCGAGTCGCAAGGCCTTTACAAAGAGCCCTTGAGCAGCGCTTTGTGGAGTGAGAGTTTTGATGTTCATGAGAACAAAGCGAGCGCCGTTCCAGATCTTATTTGCAAAATTCTTGAACTCTTCAAAGCGCCTTCTGTCGAGATCGATCTGACGGGCTCCGGTGACGCTGGAGGCAAGAGCCATGCGCATAGCGTCGGCGCCGTAAGAGTCGATGATTTCTAAAGGATTCAGGATGTTGCCCTTGGATTTGGACATCTTTTCCCATTTAGAATGAATCTCGCTCGGAACGGATTTTCCCAGGTCGTAGTCAAGCCGTTCTTTAGCGCTTAAATAAACCGCCGAGCCGTCGGAACCATAGCGCCAATACGACTTGCCGTAGATGAGGCCATGAAGGAACGTGGTGGAAAATGGAGGCTGATGCAGGACATATTCTCCCATGAGGATCATACGCGCGACCCAAAAAAAGAGAATGTCGTGTCCCGTAATGAGAGTGGAGGTGGGATAGAATTTCTTCAAATCAGCGCTCTCTTGCGGCCATCCGAAGATGCTGAAGGGCCAGAGTGCAGAGGAGAACCAGGTGTCTAAGACATCTTCGTCCTGAACCCAGGCGTCTTTCTCTTTTTGCGCTTCCGGCAGAGGACCCTCTCCGCTGAAACAGATCATCGTTTGAGGATCCTCTTTTTTGTACCAGATGGGAATGCGGTGGCCCCACCAGAGCTGGCGTGAAATGCACCAGTCGCGCAAATGGTCGATCCAATGGAAATAGGTCTCTTCCCAGCCTTTCGGGAGAAGGGTCACTCTCTTTTCTTCCACAGCGGAGCGCAGCTTCTTTTTGAAAGGAGCCATCCGGACAAACCACTGCTTGGATAGGTAGGGTTCGATGACGGCTTTCGAGCGGTAGGAGAGGCCGACGCGTAACAAGTGGGGTTCAACCTTTTCGACAAGATGGAGAGATTCCATCTTTTTTACGACAGCTGCTCTAGCCTCCTCACGGGTGAGGCCGGCAAAGGCTCCGCCGTTTTCATTAATTTTGCCGTCGGGAGTTAAGATGTTGATTAAGGGAAGGTTGTGGCGCTGTGCCATTTCATAGTCATTGGGATCGTGCGCCGGGGTGACTTTGACGACGCCGGTTCCAAAGGCGGGATCCACCAAGGGGTCTTCTATGATGGGGAGAAGACGGTTTAACAGGGGGAGGAGAGCGCGCTTCCCGACCAGATGGAGGTAGCGCTCATCTTTGGGAGAGACGGCAAGCGCCGTATCTCCGAGAAGGGTCTCCGGTCTTGTCGTCGCAATCACGAGGTGGCTGCCGGATCCCTCCAGAGGATAGCGGAAGTACCACAAAGAGCCGGAGCGCTCCTCATATTCCACCTCATCGTCGGCAAGCGCCGTTTGGGTGATCGGATCCCAATTGACCAGATAATCTCCTTGGTAGATGAGGCCATCGTCAAACATCTTTTTAAAGACCGTGCGAACGGCGCGGCTGCGCTTTTCGTCTAAGGTGAAACAGAGACGGGACCAGTCGCAAGACGCCCCCAGCCTCTTGAGTTGCGAGAGAATGCTGCGTTCGCTCTCTTCCTTCCACTTCCAGATGAAAGCAAGAAATTCCTCTCTTGAGAAATCACAGCGCCGTTTCCCTGTCGTTTTCATGAGATCTCTTTCGACGACGGTCTGCGTGGCGATGCCCGCATGGTCAGTTCCGGGAACCCAGAGAGCTTCATAGCCGCTCATCCTTTTCCAGCGGATGAGGATATCTTGAAGAGTGTTGACAAGAGCATGCCCCATGTGGAGCGCTCCTGTGACATTGGGAGGGGGAATAGCAATGGTAAAGGGAGGTTTGGAGGAAAGGGCGTCTGCTTGAAAAAAGCCCTCTTTTTCCCAAAAAGCGTACCACTTAGTCTCAACGGACCCGGGGTCATAAGATTTGGCCAATTCCGTCATCCTATTCCTTAAGAAGATGTTTGAGATAAAGGGCGGTGCAGAGGATGCCGTCCACGGGCGCCCCTTTTCGGATCTCATCCTGGAGCTCTTCTTCGGTCATCAAGAGGGTTTGGATCCGTTCCAAGGGCTCGAGAGAAGGGGGTTGATGGAAGATCGCCTCTTTTGCCAGGACAAAATGGATCTTTTGACTGCTAAAGGAGGGGCAGAGGTAGAGAGATCCCAAAAAAACGAACTCATGCGCCAGATAGCCCGTCTCTTCAAGAAGCTCGCGTTGAGCGGCTTTGACGGCGTCTTCTCCTTCATCAATCTTACCTCCGGCGATGCTGAGGAGCCACTCTTTGGTCGGATAGCGGTATTCCCAGTTGAGGATCCATCTGTTTTGACAAGTGATAGCAACCACAGCGGTAGCATCGCATCCAAACTCAATCCGCGTATAGGGATGGAGGTCTCCTTGGGGAAGCTCCATTTGATCTAAGTATACCGTGCAATAGCCCATGGGGAGGGACTGGCTCTGTTTCAACTTGGGTTTTTCAGCTTCCGGAAAGGGCCGCTTGTGATTGGACATCGCCTATTTCTTTTTTTAGTTTTCCTCTGTAGAGTTTAACACTATTTTTCTCTCCTGCACAATGAGAAAAGAGGGTGAGCTGACGAAGAAGCTGCATCTTTTCAAATGGGAAAAGAGAGGGAAAACGCACTCTTTTCTTGAGATAATAAGAGAGGAGGGTTGTGAGAGAGAGGGAAGTGAGAGTGGTGTCCAAGGAGCGTAGATAGGCAAGAGCGGCTCTTGGTCCTTCGGTGGCAGCCAAAAAAGCGCCAAAAGAGGGGAAGAAAGGAGACCTTTCATCTAAGCGTTCTCTACTGAGAATCTCTTTTGCCTCTTCCCTCTTGTTTTCAAAGAGCAGAGCTTCAATCTGCAGGAGTTTTAAGGGAGAAGAGAGGTTCTTAAGGCGAGAAAAGAAGGGAAGGATCTCAGCTGTCCTTCCTGCATCCACCCCTCTTCGAAAGAGATAGCAGAGAAGCCTATGCGATGAATTTATAAGCGCTTTTTCAAGCGCTTCCTCTATTTTCTCCTCTTGAAAGGAGAGGGCAAGTTGAATCTCATCATCGCCCTGACTTGCCAAGATGTCGCTGCAGCCCAATTCCAGAAGGGCAAAGAGCGTCTCTTTGAAGAGGCCGGGATGCTGTTCTCCCAGTTCCAACAGGGTGAGCGGCTTGGCGAGCCAGAAGGCCAAGGCGACGGGGATAGTTTCGGGGCGATTGTCTAAAAAGGGGAGGGGATCCCAGTTGGCCGTGAGGTGGTCGATGACTTTTTGATGATCGGGGATGCGAAAGATGTGCGGAAGGAAGCGGAGCGCCAGCAAAGCAAAGTGATATGCTCCCTTGCGGTCGTGGTCGGCTGTTTCGTGAAGGCGGAAGAGGACCTCTTCTTCTAAGGGGGGAAGCAGAGGATGCTTAGGGTATTTGCGCAGGGCAAGCTCGAGACATTTGACCTCCTCGTCGACTTCCTTCATCGTGTGATAGACGAGAGCTTTCCCCAGGTACTCCAGGGGGGCGGCAGGGGTAGCGTGCAATTTCCCGAACTCTTCAAGCGCAGATGAGAAGAGCCTCTCTCTCTCTCGTTTTAGTTTTTTTGTCTTCCCCTTTTCAAGAAGCGTGACTCCGGCTCGAAAGAGGGCCTCTCTTCCCTCCGTTCTCCCCGAAAAAGAGGTGCCGATTTTTCGGTAATCTAAAAGAGCCTGAGTATACTGCCTTGCGGCAAAAAAGGCGTCCGGGACAGAGAGGCAATTAATGGTGGCGTTGTGCGAGGCTAAAGAGATGCTTAAAGGTTCCATTTCAAAGCGGGTGTCTCGAAAGAGCAGGCCGATGTGGGTGCCTCTTAAGGGAAGGTGGCTTAAGTAGCGGAACTTCAACTCTCCATCTAAGTAGAAATAGAGGTTGTTTTCGATCTTCTCAAGAGTGATCTGGTGTCGTTTGTTTTGCTTAAGAGAGACATCGACGGCATCAAGCACTTCGACGTTGTTTCGAAAGAGTTTGCTTGCGCTCTTTTTCTCGCCGCTCAGCCAAAGAGAATACCCCTCTTCTAAACTCTTTCTCTCCTTGGCTTCAGGAATGCAGAGCAAAAGTCCTATCCCCTTGCCGCCCTCTTTCAATCGGAGAAAGGTTTTTAATTGCGTATTGCCGGAAAAAGCCTCTCTTGAAACCATGAGATAGACCCATTCCATCTCATCGATCTCATTGGTGATGGCAATGTTTTTAGCGAGGAGAATGTTTTCTTGGAATTCCCAATCCTCTTTTTGATCGTGATGGAGCAGACCGTGTTCAATCCATTCAAATCTTCCCTCAACATAGTGTTTAAGAGGCTCTAATAGGGCTTCCACACTTTGAAAGCGTTGATGCGGCGAAAAACAGAGGCATCGAATCGCGATCATTGCCAAGTGGCGGGGAATGTCTCTGTAGGGAGCGGCTTCGCTGGGATCTATGAGAACCTCTTGCTGCATCTCTTTGCGAAAACGGCTTAAGGAAGGGCGGTGGAAGGGAAGCTTGAGAGTGAGAAGCTGGTAGAGGAGGACGCCGAGCGAGTAGATGTCCGTTAGAAAAGAAGCGGGTTTTCCCAGGGCGCGCTCCGGTGCCAGATAAGCAAGGGTTCCTGCGATCTTTCCCGGTTTTGTTAAAGAGAGAGAGCCGACGGGAAGATTTACCTCCTTTTCATCTCCGGCATCGGGGAAAGTGTCGATTAATCCCCAATCCAAAAGGAGAACTTCTCCAAATTTTCCAATGATGATGTTTTCCGGTTTGATGTCTCGATGGAGGATCTTCCGGGAATGGGCATAGCCGATGGCCTCGCAGACTTGCAAAAAGATGCGCATAAGAGCCGGGATAGAACTGCCGACAGGATGCGCTCTTTTCCCTTCCTCCTCTTCTCTTTTTGTAGCTTTTAGAATAGCCGACAGCGTCTCCCCTTCCACATAGGGCATGGTGTAATAGAGCATTGCGCCTTCAGTATGGAGGGAATAGACGGGGATAATAGAGGGATGTGAGAGCTGGGCAGTGAGATGGGCTTCTTTTAAAAAACGTCTGCGCAGAGTCTCATTCTTCAGGTAGTCGTCGCGCATTTTCTTGAGAGCGACCACTCTTCCGCAAGAGAGATCTTTTACCAGGTAGACCTCTCCCATGCCGCCTTGAGCCAGGAGACGAAGGACCTCATACCCTTTCAGTTCGAAGTTTGAATTCTCCTTGATCTCGTTTCTCTTTTTAGCCATAATTTCAAGACATATATAAGTTACCTGAAAAATCGGTTTTTGGCCCATCCAAATACCGATTTTTCAAATTGCTTGGGTGGAATCTCCATGACGTCTTCTTTTCAAGAGCAGAAGAGTCCGAAGAAAAGAATTATTTTAACCGGAGATCGGCCTACCGGCCCTCTCCACCTTGGCCACTATGCCGGCTCTCTTCAAAATCGCATTCTTTATCAACAAGAGCATACGCAGTTTGTCATGATTGCCGACGCTCAGGCGTTGACAGACAATGCAGCGCATCCGGAAAAGGTGAGAGAGAACCTCTTTGAGGTCGCCTTGGACTATTTAGCTGTGGGAATAGATCCAAACAAGACCACCATTCTCATCCAGTCGATGATCCCTCCTCTCTTTGAGCTGACGGCATATTATCTCAACCTTGTCACCTGGAACCGCTTAAAACATAATCCTACCGTCAAAGAAGAGATTAAGCTGAGAAAATTCGGAGAGGCGATTCCGGCAGGCTTCATGGTCTATCCCGTCAGCCAGGCGGCCGATATTACGGCGTTTAAGGCCGACCTTGTTCCTGTCGGAGCGGATCAAATCCCGATGATCGAGCAGACTAACGAGATCGTGCGCCATTTCAATCACACCTACAACAAAGAGGTTTTGATCAAAACTGAGGCTCTTCTTCCCAAAGTCTCCCGTCTGCCCGGAATCGATGGCCAGGCGAAGATGAGCAAGTCGCTTGGCAATGCCATCTTTTTGTCCGATCCCAGCGATGTGGTCGCAAAAAAGGTGCGCTCCATGTACACGGATCCTGCCCACTTGCGCATTGAAGATCCGGGGAAGGTGGAAGGGAATCCCGTCTTTACCTATCTCGATCTCTTCGATCCCGACAAAGAGAGCTTAAGCGAGCTGAAGGCTCACTACCAAAGAGGGGGGCTTGGCGATGTGGCGGTCAAAAAACGCTTGCTCGAAGTTTTGGACGCCTTTCTCACTCCTATCCGAGAGCGGCGCATGCACTTTGCAAAAGATCGCCGGACAGTCATGCAGATTCTCTTTCAGGGAACCGAGAAGGCGTTGGAGGTTGCTTCTAAAACCTTGAAAGAGGTGAAAGAGGCAATGACCATCTTTTATACCGAACGCACTTGAAAAATTGGAATTTCGGCTGCGCCAAAGCCTCGGGCTTCGACGATCGTATCTTGCCCCGTATTTCTTAATATGGGGCAAGATACGATCGTCGAAATATACAGGAGTCTATTTCTTGTGCTGCTCTTCTTCGATCTCTTTTTCTAGATCTTCTTCTCGCTCAACCTCGCTCTCTTCTTTGCTCTCAATGAAGTCGCGGAAAAAGATGTAGATGGCGCCGATCACAAAGAGAATCGGAAGGAGAAGCTTCCAGGGAATATGAAACTGGACGGTAAAAAAGACTCCGAGGAAAACCACAAGGGTAACGGCGACATCGTAATACTTGCCCAAAAGGTATTGTCGAATGGCAAGAGGAAGGCCCGCAACGAGCATGATCCCGGGCCACCAGTAATTAAAAAAGGTGATGAGCGCCAGGCCGATCAGGAAGAGACCGACGCAAAGAGCTTGAATTTTTTTGTGAGAAAAGATTTGCTTTCCCATAGACCTCCACTCTAAGAGTACATATTTAAATTTACATTACGACTCTTTTTTCTTTTGTGCAAGAAAGGGTTTTAAAAAAGAGCCTGTTAAAGAGCGGGAGAGGAGGGCGATCTCTTCGGGTGTGCCCGCTCCCATGACGGCTCCTCCCTCCTTTCCTGCGAAGGGGCCGAGGTCGACGATGTGATCGCATGCGGCGATGACGTCGAGATTGTGTTCGATCAAGATGAGGGTGTGTCCGGCGTCTGCAAGCCTGTGGAAGATCTTTAAAAGCTTCCGAATGTCTTCGCTGTGGAGTCCGATGGTGGGCTCGTCGAAGAGATAGAGCGTCTTGCCCCGCCCTTGTTTAGCGAGCTCTTTACTGAGGCGGATGCGCTGGGCCTCGCCTCCGGATAGGGTGGCGATCTCTTGTCCCAATTTAAGATAGCCCAGGCCGACGGAAGAGAGCGTGTCAAGGATGCGGAGGATCTTAGGAAGGGGAGGAAGCAGACTTGTTGCTTCATCGACGCTCAATTCCAGGAGCTGTCCCAGGTGTCTTCCTTCAGTGGTCACGGATAAAGAGAGGGGATTTAGGCGATAGCCATGGCACGCCTCGCAGGGCACTTGGACAGGAGGAAGCAGTTGCATCGGGATGCTCCTCTTTCCCAGGCCCCAGCAGGAGCGGCACATTCCTTTGATATGATTGAAGCTGAAGTGGCGGGGAAGGAGTCCGCGCATCTTGGCTTCGGGAAGCGCGGCAAAAAAGATGCGCAAGGGGGTAAGAAGATCGACATAGGTGCTGATATCGGCCCTTTGGGTGTGGCCGATGGGATTTTGGTCGACGACAAGGAGTTTATGAATCCGCTCTATTCCAGAGATGCCGGCGCCTTCGAAGAGTATCTCTTTGGGTTTTGGGCGCATGCGAAGGGCTTTTTCGAAGGCGGGCTTAAGGAGGTCGTTCAGCAGGGTTGATTTCCCCGACCCCGAGACGCCTGTGATGCAGGAGAGCGCTCCGACGGGGAAAGAGGCTTCCAGTTCTTTTAAGTTGCGAAGGGTTGCATTTTTTACCGTAAGGAAAAAGGAGGAAGAGCGGCGTTTGATAGGAAGGGGAATCGTTCTTTTACCGCTTAAATAGGCCCCTGTTAAGGAGCGGGGATTGGCTTTGATCTCGCTTAAGGTCCCTTGTGCGGTGATCTCCCCTCCCTCCGCGCCTGCTTTCGGTCCAAAGTCAATCAAATGATCTGCAACAGAGATGGTGAGGGGATCATGTTCAACGAGAATGAGCGTATTTCCCAGGTTGCGAAGCTCTTTGAGTGCGTCATTGAGCCGTGTGTTGTCGTAGGGATGCAGCCCAAGGGTCGGTTCGTCTAAGATGTACGTGCAGCCGGAAAGCGCGCTGCCGAGCTGGCGGGCAAGACGGATGCGCTGCATCTCTCCGCCGCTTAAAGTGGGCGCGCTGCGGTCGAGAGAGAGATATCCGAGTCCAATTTGATCAAGGAAGTTCAGCCGGCTTTGAAGCTGAAAAACGGCCTCTTGTAAAAAAGGGGGGATGGAAGGCAGGGAGCGTACAAAACTCATCGCTTCCGAGATGGGGAGGGAAGAGAGGTCCGCAATGGATAATGTGTCGATCAAGACGTGGCGGGCGAGGGGGTTTAGGCGCGTGCCGTTGCACGAGGGGCATGTTGTGGCGTGGAGAAGAGGAGTCAGCGCTTCTCGAATGGATGGCGCAGTGCTCTTTGCGAGCTTTGCAAGAGCGGGCTGGATGCCTCTCCATTGAAAGGAGATCCCTTTTCTTTTAAAAGGAGGAGCGCCGTTCATAAGGAGGTGAAGATGCTTCAAAGAGAGCTCTTTTAAGGGAAGGGAGGGCGGGATTCCGTTTGCCATAAAGATCTCTTGCATGAGTTCTTGGAAGAAAGGAGAACCATTCTCTTTGAAGAGGAGCTCCATCAACTGCAGGGGGGTGAGGCGCATCACGCTCCTCTCTTTCATGAGGTCGGCGCCCCATTGGAAGCCTAGCCCCGAGCACTCCAGACACATTCCTTGCTGCGCATTGAAAGAGAAGGTATGGAAAGTGATGGGGGGATAGGATTTCCCGGTTCCGGGAACGGCAAAGGAGAGATTGAAAAAGAGATCCTCTTCAGGAAGGGCGGCGATCAGGGCCCCGTCTGTTAGAGAGGCGGCCTGTTCGACCGCTTCCAACAAGCGCTCGCGGCTCTCTTTTTTGACAACGAGCCGATCAATGACTAAGTAGAGCTTTTGCTTGCGCCCTCTGTCATAGGGGATCTTTTCATCCAGTTCAAAATAGGTGCGATCGAGGCGCAGGCGCAAATAGCCTCTTCGCTGAAGCCTCTCTTGTAGCTCTTCAAAGCTCTCTTTTTTTAAAGAAAGGGGAGAGAGGATGTGGAGGCGGCTGCCCGTAGGGAGTTTCAGCAGCTCGTCTACAACCCTCTCCTTGCTGATGGTCTCGATCTTTTGGCCCGTCTCGGGACAATAAGGGGTTCCCAAGTGGGCAAAGAGGAGGCGGAGATAGTCATACGCTTCGGTGATTGTCCCCACGGTGCTGCGGGGATTGCCTGCGTGGCTCTTTTGTTCAATGGCAATCGCGGGAGAGAGGCCGTCGATCTCTTCAAAGAGGGGTTTTGGCGGCTGTTTGATGAATTGGCGGAAGAAGGAAGGGAGCGTCTCGATGTAGCGGCGCTGTCCTTCTGCAAAGATCGTATCGTAGGCCAAAGAACTTTTCCCGGATCCGGAGGGGCCCGTGCAGACGGTGATCTTGGAGCGCGGTATCTTCAGGGAGAGGTGTTTTAAGTTGTTTTGACAAGCTCCTTTGATTGTCAAAAAGGGCTCTTTTTTTTCTATTCGGCTCTTCTTTTTTTTTGAGGGAAGCCTCTTTTTGTTTAAGCCGGCATAAAGAGCTCTCCCGGTGGGCGTCGGGAAAGCGGCAAGGGTTTCGGGAGTGCCTTGGGCGATCACCTCTCCTCCTTTCTTTCCCCCTTCCGGCCCCATGTCGATGACCCAATCTGCCGTCTTGACAAGCTCCATGTTGTGCTCGATCACAAGAACGGTGTTTCCTCTTTCCACAAGATCGTCTAGAATGCGAATCAGTCTTTCCATGTCATGGAAGTGCAGTCCCGTGGTGGGCTCGTCTAAGATGTAGAAGGTCTTTCCCGTCGAGGGGCGAGAGAGCTCTTTGGCGAGCTTGATGCGTTGCGCCTCTCCTCCCGACAGCGTGGGAGAAGGTTGGCCTAGGCGCAAGTAGTCAAGGCCGACTTGAAGAAGCATCTGGATTTTTTCTCGAATCTTAGGCAAGGCCTCGAAGAAGCGGAAGGCTTCACTTGCCGTCATTTGGAGGACCTGGAAGATATTTTTCCCCCGATAGAGGCAAGAGAGTGTCTTTTCGTCAAAGCGCGTTCCCTTGCAGTGGGGGCAGACGATCCATTCGTCCTCAAGAAAGTCCATGTCGATTTTGACCTCTCCCATGCCGCGGCAGTGGAGGCAGGAGCCCTCTTTGACGTTAAAGCTGAATCTTCCCGCCCTGAAACCGAAGGCAGCTGCCTCGGGAAGCTGTGCAAACAAAGAGCGGATCTCGTCAAAGAGTTTGATATAGGTCGCCGGGTTGGAACGGGAACTCTTTCCAATGGGAGACTGGTCTATGGCAATCACCTTATCGCAACCTTCTATTCCCTTTATTTGAAGATAGCGCCCCCCCTTCAAATGCGTGTGGTGGAGATGGTTGGACAGAGCGGGAAAGAGAGTGTCGACGATAAGAGATGATTTTCCCGATCCCGAGACTCCGGTGACGGCCAGAAAACATCCCAGGGGGAGAGAGAGAGAGACGTCTTTGAGGTTGTGGTGGGTGGCGCCTAGAAGTTCCAGACTCCTTCCCGTACCTTTTCTTCTCATGCCGGGTATGGGGATGGTTTTGCGCAAAGAGAGGTAAGCGCCAGTCAAGGATGTTTTTGTCCGCAAAAGAGAGGGGAGATCTCCCTGAAAAAGGATCTCTCCTCCTTTTTCTCCTGCCAATGGACCGATGTCGACGATGGTATCTGCGGCGCGGATCATCTCTTCATCATGCTCGACGACAAGGACGCTGTTTCCGCGATCTCTTAGTCTCTTTAAACTCTCGATTAGTTTGTGGTGGTCGGAAGGGTGGAGCCCGATGGAGGGTTCATCTAGGATATAGGTGGCGTCGACAAGGCCTGACCCAAGCTGAGAGGCCAGACGCACCCGCTGCGCTTCTCCTCCGGAGAGTGTAAAAGTGGCGCGATCGAGTGAGAGGTAGTGGAGGCCGACTCCTTTTAAAAAGAGGAGCCTCTGGTAAATCTCCTTGACCACCTCCTCAACGATTAAAGCCTCTTTTTTTGTCAGCGTAAGGCGTTCAAAAAAAAGAGCGGCTTCTTCTAGGGGAAGGGCGGTGAGCTCAAAGATCTTTTTTCCTTTAAAAAGTGTAGCTGCCGGATAGGGCGCGATGCGCGCTCCCCCGCATTCCGGGCAGACGCTCTCTTCCATGAATGTGCGCATTTTTTCTTTGTAGCTCTCCGAGGCGGCTGCAAGGAACCTCTCTTTGGCCTCCTGCAGAACGCCGCGCCATCTGACATATTCGATCCAGCGACTCCCTTTTTCAGGGTGGACAAAGAGCATGCGAAGAGCCTTCTCTTCGGTTCCATGAAGTAAGACCTCTTGAGCTTTTTTTGAGAGTTTTTTCCAGGGGGTAGTGACATGGAAGTCAAAGAGCCTGGCCAGATTGCGGCAGATATTGCCAAAACGGACCGTTTGGTATGAGCTTCCAACAAGGAAGCAATCCTCCGAGAGGCTCTTATCGAAGTCGATGATTTTTTCGAGAATAAAATGTTGAGCCTCCCCCAAGCCTTGGCAAAAAGGACAGGCGCCTTTGGGATGGTTGAAGGAGAAGTCCTGCGGCTCCAAGGGAGGATAGGAGAGTCCCGACGTTTTCGAAAATCCGTGCTCGGAAAAGAAGAGCTCTTCTTTTCCGGTGGCGACGTTCAGCATGCCTTTACCGAGCTCGAGCCCCTTTTTGACAGCTTCAATCACTCTTTTTTGATTTTCCTTTGTCAGCAAGATGCGATCGACGACAAAATCGATGTCATGAGAGACCTTTGGGTCTAAGGAAATCTCTTCGGAGAGGTCCACAAGAGAGCCGTCGACGCGCAGGCGGGTAAATCCGCGGCGCAAAAGTTCAGAAAACTCCTCTTTGAATTCCCCTTTTTTCCCGCGCATCCAGGGAGCGGTAAAGAGGAGTTTTGTCCCCTGTGGAAGGGCTTCGATCTTCTCTAAGATTTCCGATGCGCCTTGTGGCCGTATCGCCTCTTTGCTAAGCGGGCAGTGGGGAGTCCCGGCGCGAGCAAAGAGAATCCGTAAATAGTCGTAGATTCCAGTCAAAGTGCCGACGGTTGAGCGGGGACTCTTTATGGTCCCTTTTTGTTCGATGGCAATGGTTGGAGTAATTCCCAGGATCGCTTCCGCTTCGGGTTTGGGGAGTGCGGGGAGGTGGCGGCGGGCATGGGTTGAGAGAGATTCGAGATAGCGCCGTTGCCCTTCGACATAGATCGTATCGAAGGCCAAGGAGCTCTTCCCCGAACCGGAGACTCCGGTAAAGACGATGAGTTCATTGCGCGGCAAGGAAAGAGAGACTCTTTTCAGATTGTGTACCTTGACCCCTTTTAATATGATCTTGTCGTTGAGCTCTTGTTCCAAATAAAATTTTACCTTATGTTGTTTGGGTGATTTTCTCTTCTGCAAGCAATAAGGGTACTGTGATGGAGATTTCTTCTCAACTTGCGCGGGTCTGTTCTGCTTTGGAGAGGGCATATGATTTTCAGCGCGTCGT
>MGME01000020.1:5001-19367 GCA_001796315.1 Chlamydiae bacterium RIFCSPLOWO2_12_FULL_49_12 | reverse complement strand
TCTTGCACCACCCGCACCACTTTGTGGGAGCTGCTGCCTCAGTGGCTCTTTTCTTGCTTTTCCAGCTGGGCGGATGAGGGGTATTTGCAGGAAAATAGAGAGACCATTGCCTATTTTCACAAAGTCTTTGGTGAAAAGAGAATGGAAAAACTCTCAGAGAGGCACGGACTCAGCCTGCAGGTAAAGAGAGAGAGCGGGCTTACCCGAGGGGAGATCCGGACGCTCTTTGTGGGGCTTGCAGAGGTTCACCTCTGCGATCTAGAGGATCTCTTTGATAAGATTCAACAAGACAAAAGAGAGCTTGGGGAAGTGGAAAGAGAGGCAAAAGAGGCTCTGGGCGCACGCTTTCGCTCCAGAGTTTTTTCCTCTCTTTCCAAAGAAGATTACGATCTTCTCTTTTTCTATCTCGTTCCTTTTTCCAGAATAGAAGATGTTTTTTTTAACCATCTTCCCAACTTTGGATTTTGGTCTAATTTTGCCAGTAAGCAGGAAATGAGGGGCCGCGCCGTCTATATCTGCGAAAGAGTGAGGAGAGAGGGGAAGAGCGTAGAAGAGAGAGTGTGGGAAGCGTGGGTTGCGAAAACCATTTTATTGAGGAGGGTTCAACCAACTGGAGTGATCATTCCCCATCCCAGGGGGTACTATGCCATTCATGGCGAGCTGGAAGGGGGAGGGGCCTCTATGATCTTTTTGAAAGCCCTTCAGGAAGATCTTCCCTCTCTTGTTAAGGCGCTTGGAACGCGCGTCACTTTCAATACCCCCGATTCCTGGTTGTCCGTTTTGAATAATTTTTATCAAGAGATTGGCATCCTGGGCGTGACGACGATTCAAGACTCTTTTCGTTATCTCTTAGGAAGAAATCTTCGTAAAAGCGAAAAATTTGAAAAGCAGTATCGAGGGAGTGATCCTAAGACGTTTTGTCGAAGTCGATTGGAAAGGATCCAGGGCATTGGCTTTAGCTTGGGAGCCGCCCAGCTTCAGCTCCTTTCCCAGCGCCATCCCGATCTCTTTTCTCAGTTGACCCTTGTCGGAGCTCCGGGGATCTCTAAGAAAAAAGGAAAGGCGTACGGCGCCATCAAATACGGTCCTAGCTTGCGCTACATGATTGAGATTGACGATGTCGTCCATCGAACCGGCGAGGTCAAGCTCGGCTTCTGCTGCAGTTCGGGTGTGGAGCTGGTCGTCTTTTCGTCCCGGAAGATGACCAAAGAAGAGGTTGCAAACCTTCTTCTCCATCCCCCTTCGCTTCCTGAGAGCCTCTTCTTAAAAGGGGTAGCCTTTTTTAAAGCTTTCTTGTTGGCCCATGCCAGACAGACGACGCTTCAAAAGGAGCATATTCATCACGTCTTCCAGGCGGCAAATGCCAAAGATCTTTCCGTTATCCGCGCGGTCCTTCAAGACGACAGCTGGGAGGGCGAACGTAAATCTATCCATGAAACGGGACATGAAGTCGCCGATCACTTTGAGGAGACGAAGCCTCTTTGGTGGCAGAGATTGCGGTTAACGTTTACTTTTTAGCTGGCGAACAATTTCTTTTCTCCCTATAGGAAAGGTATGGAAACGCGGACAAAAATCGTTTGCACCATCGGGCCCTCCGTCAGGAGTTATGAAAAGATCTTAGAACTGATCGATGCCGGGATGAATTGCGCGCGTCTCAATTTCAGCCATGGGACGCATGACGAGCATCGCGAGGTGATCTTCTCTCTCAAAAAGGCCCGCGAAGAGAGAAAGATTCCTCTTTGCATCATGCTCGATACCAAGGGTCCGGAAATTCGCGTCGGCCTGTTGAAAGAGGGGCAGGTCCCCTTAAAGGAAAAGCAGAGAATTCTTCTGGTAGGCCAAGAGAGGGAAGGAGATGCTCAGCGCATCTCCATTATGCCCTCGAGTGCTTTAGAATCTCTTGAGGTCGGAATGCGCGTTCTCTTTGATGACGGCTACATCATCTCAGTTGTCGTCGAAGTGACAAAAGAAGGAGTTGTTGTCGAGGTTCAAAATAACGGAGTTCTCAAGAACCGCAAAGGGGTAAACCTTCCCGACACGAAGGTCAACCTTCCGGCGATGACCGAGCAAGACAGACTCGACCTTGCCTTTGGAGTAGAGATGGACGTCGATTTGATCGCCGCTTCGTTCATCCGCTCTGCAGAGCATGTTCTGGAGATCAAACGCTATCTTATCGAACAGGGAAAATCGGATATCCTCGTCATGGCAAAGATCGAAAGCCGCGAAGGAGTGGATCATTTTGACAGCATTGTGCAGGCAGCGGACGGCATCATGGTGGCGCGCGGAGACTTAGGAGTAGAGCTTCCCCTCGAGGAGGTTCCCCATCTTCAAAAGATGATGATCCGCAAGTGCTACCTTGTCAATAAGCCGGTCATTACCGCAACCCAGATGTTGGAATCGATGATCAACAATCCCCGTCCGACCCGCGCTGAGGCCTCTGATGTCGCCAATGCCATTTACGATAGCACGTCTGCCGTCATGCTCTCCGGGGAGACGGCGGCCGGAAAGTACCCCATTGAAGCCGTCAAGATCATGCGGCGCATTGTGAAAGAGGCGGAACGGGACTTTTCTTACCGCGACTTTTTCCATGTCCAGTCGCGCCAGCCCTTTCGAGACATCTCCATTTCCGTTGCCGTAGCTACCGTCAGCACTGCCTACAATGCCGGAGCCAAGGCGATCTTTGTCTTGACCAATTCGGGCCTCTCTTCGCGGATCCTCGCGCGGTTTCGCCCTTCGATGCCGATTTTAGCCCTTTCGCCAAAACTCAAAACCTATCATCAACTGGCCCTCAATTGGGGCGTTATTCCCGTTCCTTCGACCTTTGCAAAAAATGAACGGGAAGCGCTGGAAATTATTGGAGCCTATGCCAAAAAGATCCAAGAGGTGCAAGAGGGAGATCTGATTGTCCTCTCTGCGGGAACCCCCTTTGGGGTGAGCGGGTCGACTAATTTGATGCTGGTGGAAAACATCGGCGATGTAGCCGTGCGCGGCCAACCCGGATTTGGCTCGCTCATTCATGGGCAGATCAAGATCGTCCACTCTCCAGAAGAGGAGAAGGAGGAAAATCTCATCCGCCGCATTGTCGTCATCACCCGCTGCGACCCTTCGCTCTTTTCTCTCTTAAGACAGGTAGGAGGGATCATTTTGCAAAATATTCCCCAAGACGCCGATTCAGAAAAGTATGCGCTCGAGCTTGCCAAGCGCTACAACATCCCCATGATCTATCGAGCCGAGGCTGCTCTAAAATTTCTAAAAGACGACAGAAGCGTCACCTTAGACCCAGAGAAAGGAATTGTCTGCAACGGGAGCAAGAAAGCGGTAAAAAATGGCTAGTGCTCTGTCAACATTCAAATTGCGGATGCGCTAGCGCGAAAGCTGCCGAATTTCAACGATCGCAAGTGCCTTAGTATTAGAAATACAAATGGCACTTGCGATCGTTGAAATTCGGCGCTTTGGCGCCGCGCATCCGTAATTTCAATGTTGACAGAGCACTAGAATGAAAAGCAATGCAGTTGGCATAGGATCAGTGCGGCAAGAGGAGCCGTCTCCATGCGCAGAATATTGTCGTGAAGGCGCACTCCTTTAGCGTGAAGCCTCTTTTCCAGCGTATCGATCTCAGTATCCGTAAAGCCCTTTTCGGGGCCTGTAATGAAGAGGATCCCTGAGGCTTTCTCGTTGATTTGATGAGCAGTTGCGCCTTTGGGGCGAGGTTTGAGCACAGAAAAGAGAAAGGGAGCGTCTTTCCTAGTCTCTCCGAAAAGAGTCAACCCGGCAAACGGATGCCACTGTGGAAGGGGAGGAAGGAGTTTTAACGCAGGGAGATCGAGTCTTCCGCACTGCTTCATGGCGGAAATGAGGAGTTGGCCAAGCCGCCTTTCTTGATGAGAAGAGAGGCTTGGCTTTTCGCTTTGCTCTGCGGGGTAGAGCCAAAATTCCGTTGCTCCCAGTTCGCATCCCTTTTCGACAATCCAGTCGAGCTTGCTCCCTTGTGCAAAAGGAAGAGCGAGGATGAGGGGAAAGGGGTTCTTTTTCTCTTTCGTTACTCTCAAAATCTCAACATGGGCGTGATCTTTTGCGAGCGCTTTGATGCGCGCTTCTCCCAGGACGCCTTGTCCATTGACAAGCTCGATCCGGTCTTCGGTCTTGAGGCGCATGACACAAAAGAGATGGTGAAACTCAGAGCCTTGAATGCAAACCAGATGATCTTCTTCGAGAGGACCTTCGATGTAGAAGCGATGGGAAGGCATCCGGAAATTATTCCTGTGGCAAATGGTTCAAAGTATTTATGTAATCTCCAGTTAGAAGAACATGTTTCAGGATGTGTGAGTCGGCGGCGTTCTGATTGAGGGAAGAGAGCTTTTTCAGCTCTTCAAAGGAGTAGACTCCCATGGCGCTCAAAGAGAGAAAGTGGGGCTTGATGCGCGGATTGTCCGAGAAATGGAAGACGAGTTTGGGAAGAAAGTTGGGGAGAAGGATCTCGTCGGGAGTGCGGTAGAAGAAGAGTTCGGCATCTGATAGGGGGAGGGGATGCTCTTTGAATCTCTCGGGTACAAAGAGCGTGAAAAACTCCAAAGGATAGAGCGCGCGAAAGGTGGAGAGTAGAGAGAGGGCATGCAGAAAAGAGTTCTCTTTCTCGGGGAGAATAAGGGCCAAGGAATCGTGGCGAAACTGCCTCTTTAGGCGGCCCGGCAGCTGCTGTTTCCAGCGATTATGGATCCAGAGCCATTGGGAGGGAGTTTCCCGGATGCTCTCTTCTAACAGATGGAGGAGCGCACCCATCAGGCGGGTGACTTCCTTCTCATAGGGGTCGCTTTGGTTGGGCCAGATGGGATCGCTGTAGCGTGTCGAGTACTTGCCTTTTTCTCTTTTCAGAGTGCAGACAAAAATCGGGCGGCCCGTCCGATAGGACAACAGGGCGGGGAGCGGCGAGGTCCAAGCGCGCCTGCCGAAAAAAGGAGAGGAAAAGTTGCTGTCTGGCATGCCCTGGTCGCCGACGATCCCCACGAACTTTCCTGCTTTCAGCGCACGCAGCCCTTCTTTGAGGGCCTCTTTGGGGAGAAGCATCTTCCCTCCCTGCTTTTCCCGGATCGCAGTGATCCATTGGTAGAGAAAGGGGTTTTTCACGGGCCTTCCAATGGCGACTCCTGGATAGCGCGAGGTGGAATCCAGAAAGAGCAGCTCCCAGTTAGCCTGATGGCCGCAAAAAAAGATGGCGCCCTTTCCCTCTTCCATGACGGCCTTTGGATGGCAGGGGTTAGTGGGATGGACGAGGCGGGAGAGTTCTTTTTCCCAAAAGAGTTTGGGATACTCAAGGCAGGTAATCAGAAGGTTCTGGATCGACTCTTTGGCAAGTCTTGGGATCTTTTGCAAGGAGAGCTTAAGATCCTGGGCCAAGGCGAGGTTGCTTTGAGCGCGTTTACGCCATTTGGGGTAGAGATAAAAGAGTAAAGTGCCGGCTTTAACGCCGAGGCGATGGATGAGAGGATAGGAAAGGAGCGCCAGGGGAAGAGTCAAAAGGCGCAAAAAGAGATAGGAGAGCCTATGGAGGATCATGCGAGACATAGCCTTGTAATCCGGGGCAGCTGAATGGAGAAATCGAGTTCTTTGACAGAGTTGCGGATGGCGCGCGCTCTCTCTTCGGTTTTTGGATGAGAGAGGGCTTGCTTCAGAGCGAGAGCCACAGCTTCGTTGGAAGTCAGAGAGGGAAAGAGGGAGCCGCACCCTTCTTTTACAACTTCATGCCCCCCGTTTGTCTTGGAGGAGAGGAGATAGACGCCCATGGAGAGAGCCTCCACGGTCACATTGGCAAAGGGGTCGTACCAGGAAGGAATGGCGAGGGCATCTGCAAGCTGATAGAAGGGTGTCGTATCGGTTTGTTGCTTAAAAAAGCTTACGCGGTTTTCTAAGCGAAGGGTTTTAACGAGGTTTCGAAAATAGCCTTCCTGTTTATCTCTTCCGACAACGCTTAAGTGGATCTCTTCATGAAGCAAAAGAGCAAGTCCTCTTAAGAGAGGTTCGAGTCCTTTGCGTCGAAAATTGTGCCCGAGGAAGAGCAGATGAAAGGAATGGGGACTTAAGTTAAAGCGGGCAAGGGCGTTCTCTCTTCCCTCTTTCCATGAGTCAAAAGCGTCTCTCTTTTCTTCCCATTCCACGCCGTTATGAACGACGACGACCTTTTTTTCGTCGACGGGGTAATAAGAGAGGAGCTCTCTTTTGACAAGATGGGAGTTGACAATGATCTTCTGCAAAGCAGGATGAGTAAAGGAGTTCTTTTCGATCTTGAGCAGGGTGCGATGGAGAGGGTTTAAGGAAAAAGAGAGCGCCCTGAAAAGCGACTCTCCTTGGGAGCGATGATGGAGGTAGGCGGCATGCACCCCATTGCTGGCTCGAAGGTGGGTTTGGAAAGAGGTGCGATCCAGTCCCAGGATCGTCTCATTTTTTAGGCAATGACGGAGGCAAAAGCGATCAAAAGCTCTCACTTGCCGAAAGCTTAACTTCTTTTTTGAATGAAGAGAATGGATGATTAAATCTTTTGCAGGAAGGGGAGAGGAGACCTTGCCGCTTGTCAAAAGAGTGACGCGGCAGCTTTCTTTTAAAAAGGCCGTTAAGAGGCGCCAGGCATATTTTTCAGCTCCCCCCGAACGGTCGAGTCGGCTTTTTATCAGGACAATCCTTTTCACGTCTTCTCAGAGATAAAGAGAGATCCGTCCTCGAGAGAGATCTTGAGTTCGAATTTTTTCTCGTCGTTTAAGTAGAGCTGAAAACGGTTCATGTAGTTGCGGAAGCGGTTTCTTAAATACTCCTCACGAAGGGGGGGAACCATTTTGTGGAGCTCCTCTGTCGAGCTGTCTGAAAGAAGCGCAGTGACATAAAGATCTTCCAAGACTTGAGAGTTGACGAAGGTGACGCACCAATCGAGTGCATTTCCCCGTTTTTTAGGAGCAACGGGAACAGAAATTTGCACCATGTTGCGCACGAGCTGGACAAAGAGATGGCTCACTCCTTTGGCAAAGAGGGGTTTTTGGATCATTTTAAGTCCGTTGATTTCTTGAACAAGCGGTGTGAGCGCCACCAGGGTGTTTGCAGGATTGTAGCGGCTTAAGGATTCAGGGGGGAAATAGAGAGCGATAGGAAGAGGGCGGTCTAAGGGGATGAGGTCGGAACGGACAAAGTCAATTCTTAAGAGCTTTGCCTGGGGATCGTCGATTTCCAAGGGAAGGTCGGAGAGGGAAGGAAGAGAGATCTGCTTCCACAGATCCGGGACAAAAAAACTGATTTCGGAGTCTTTCGAGGAAAGAGTGTGGGCGGCGATGGCGTCGAGTTCATCTTTTGTGATGTGATTGAGATTAAAGGTCAGTTTTTCCCCTTGAGATTTGAGTTGTTTGACAACCTCTTCAGGTCCACTGACGGACAAGGTAAGACGGTAGGGCCAAACGTCCAGATATTGGTAGCCTCTTGGCGCCTCTCCAATGGGCTGGGTGATGAGGACCGGGATCTTTTCTGTGACAAGACGCGTTAAGCGGATAATGAAGCGTTCATGGGTAATGTCGCTAATATTGTTTGCAATCTCAAGGTCGGGGGAGAGAGAGATGAGATTCTTTTTAGAGATAGTGGCGATCCACTCATCATTCATTCCCGACGCGTCGATGACAGCTTCGAGGTCATTTGCGGAAAGGTCTGCTAAAAAAGAGCGGTTTCCGGTGAGAGTTAAGGCGATTTTTTTTGGAAGAAACCCTTCCCGAGTGAGTCCCTGGATGGTTTTATCGGTAGGGAGGTTGTTAATCTTAACGGGGATACTGACGGTTTTCGTCATGGTCAAAGAGTGGTTGACGGTCAGCCAGATGACCAAGGCCAACAGGATGGAGAGGCATTTGCGTTCCCAATTTTCGATAAAGAGGTTGAGCGCAAGCCGTTTCATCTTTTACCCCAGGCGAAGAGTTGTCTTTTGGAGCTCGCTGCTGCTTCTCGAGAGGAGGCAAAGTTGCTGCGAATAATTCCTTTGAATCGGTCGACCTTGACTCCCCTCGTCATGATGCCGTCGCGCGCGATCGATACCTTGCCGGTCTCCTCGGAGATGACGATCACCAGTGCATCGGAAGTTTGACTCGCTCCCAGGCCGGCCCGGTGACGGGTTCCCATGCTGCTTGTAAGCTGGACGCTCTCTTCGGCAAGGGGCAAGATCGCGCATGCAGCCAATATTGTCGAGCTGCGGATGATGGCCGCTCCGTCATGGAGCGGTGAAAAAGGAGTGAAGATGGCTTCGAGGAGCTCTGAGGAAAAATCTGCATTTAACCGGATGGCTTTGTTGGCAAACTCCTCGAGGGAGTCCTCTTTTTCCAGGAGGATGAGCGCACCTTGCCTCTTCTCGGCAAGTCGATAGGTGGAATTGGCAAGTTGATCGAGAAAGCGGTCAAATTCTGTGATCTCTTTAAAACGCCTTCCTTTAAAACTCAATTTCGAAAGAGCCGTTCTCAGCTCGGGTTGAAAAATGATCAAAAGAGCCACGACGGTCACATTAGAGAGGGTATACATGATCTGTTGCAGAATCGGCAAGTTCAGCCAGGAGGAGAGACCGAAAATCAGAAGATAGGCAAAGAGCCCCAGCACCAGATCCATGGAACGGGTATTCCAGAAGAATGAAAGTAAATAGTTAAGCATGAACGCAATGATGATCATTTCGATCACAGGCGTGAACATACTCATAAAACTCATGGCTGAAATCCTTTGTTCTTTCTCATTTATACCCTAGAGAAGGAAATTCTGTGAATTTTCTTCAGAAAATAAAAAAACCTGTATGCATCGCGCATATACCCAAGCAAACTAAAAAAATCGAGATGAGGCATGGTTCATAGATTAACGTGCTGGAAATCCCACGATGGTTTGATAACACAAGATGAGATGGTCGACTCCATTCATGGCCCGGTGGGGTTTGGCTTCCGGAGGGAGGCGGCAGGCAGCGGCAATCTTATCTTTGGAAAAACCCGTGACCCAGGGAAATTCTCCCTGTTGATGTTTTCCCTTTTGGATGCCCGCTATCCAGAACATGGAAGCGAGATCCAGCCAATGATAGGGCCAGAGAAGCGATTCCTGAAGATCGGGATTGACAATTTGGGAAAAGAAGGCGCGATCAAATGAGGGATTTTGACAGATAAAGACAGATGCGCCCCGTATCAGATTCCATGTTGTAAAGAGTTCGATCAGCTGTTCGCGGAGCTGCTCATGGCGCAGTCCTTTTTTGAGCTCTTTGTAGGTAAAGCCGTTGACATCCAGGCTGGAAGGTTCGCTCCTTTCCCACTCTTCCAACGTGGGACAGACGATCCTTTCCAGTTGATCCAACTCCTCCCCGCTCTCGACATTTAGGATTTTTAAGGCAATCTCCAAAAGGACATGCTTTTGTGGATTAAGTCCGTTGGTTTCAGTATCTAAAAATATTCCTAGCATAAAAATTCATCTTACCATAAACCTTTAATTAATAACAGTTGTGATGAATAGAGAGGGTTAAGATGGAGTATCAAACAGGAATGTCAGAGCAGATTAGAAAACAAATCAGTACAGAGTTGTCTACTCTTCTTGCCGAGAGTTACGCGCTCTATCTGAAAGTACAAGATTTTCATTGGAATGTCACTGGGCCGGGTTTTTTTGGGCTCCACATCTTTTTTGAAAAGCAGTATCAGGATCTGGCAGAGGCTCTAGATGAGATTGCCGAAAGAATCCGCGCATTAGGTTTCTTTGTAGAGGGAAGCTTTTCAGCCTTCCAGAAGCTCTCCTCGCTCAAGGAAGAAAAGGGGAAGCAGCCGAAAGAGGCTATGCTCAAGCATCTGATTGAAGGACATGAGTCTGTCATTCGGCTTTTGCGCAGTTTAAATGCCTTAGCAGATAAGGAAAAGGATTTTGCAACCACCGAGCTTCTTTCAAAGCGCCTTCTCATCCATGAGAAGTTTGCCTGGATGGCCCGCAGTGAACTTTCCTCGTAGTCTAGAAAAAAAATTTGTACTCTCTTTTTTGACATATGGGAGAGCGCATCATCTGCGCCTTCTCTAATCCTGTAAACTCCCGCTTGGTTTGAATCAGGAAATGTGGTAAATTAAATCCTATCCAAAAAATTGATAAATCGATTTGAACTCGGCTTTGTGTCATTTGCGGGCGCCTCCTCGATATCCGGCGGCCGCAAATGGTACAAATTGATTCAATATAAACTGTATGGCGCTGCCTAAAAAGAAGTTTCGTGAAGCGGTTCTTCAAATTCTTTTTTGCAATCAATTTAGTTCTGCCTTTGAAGAGCAGGCCCTGATTCCTTTTATGATGAGAGAATTTCAGGTGACAAAACGGAGAGTGCGCGAAGTTCTTGCGTTTGCCTCTAATGTTTTAGAAAAAGCGGGGGAGTGCGATGCTTTGATTGCCCGCTTTTCTCATGAATTCTCTCTAGAGCGCATCCCTTGGGTGGAACGCTCGGTTTTGCGCCTGGCTCTCTTCGAGCTCCTTTTTCAGCCCGAGATTCCTCCGAAAGTAGCTTTCAGCGAGGCGATCCGTCTGGCAAGGAAATTTGCGACTAGGGAGAGTGCGCGCTTTATTCATGCTCTTTTAGACGCCGTCTACAAGGATTCTTGTGCAGAAAAACCTTCCCTTTCAGCGGGATAAGCTCCTAAAAGATCTCTCTACATTTGAGATCGGCGGGAGGGCTTCCTATTTTGTAGAAGTAAGTTTTGCCGATCAGCTTGCTTTGATCCTGCCTTTTTTAGCGCGAGAAAAGATCCCCTATCTCATCTTAGGAAAAGGGTCGAATGTTCTCTTTGATGACCGCGGGTACAATGGGGTCGTGATCTTAAACAAGATCATTTCCTATCAAAAAAAAGAGGACGTCCTGTCGGTAGGCGCGGGATATAGTTTTTCTCTTTTAGGCATGCGAACAGCAAGAGAGAGCCTGTCCGGATTGGAATTTGCCGCCGGCATTCCCGCTACGGTGGGTGGAGCTCTCTTTATGAATGCAGGCGCCGGAGCGGATGAGACCTGCAATCCTCTTGTGGAAGTCACCTATGTGACAGAAGAGGGAGAAAAGCTCTCTCTCTCTAAAAAAAATCTGAATTTTGGCTACCGCTTTTCCTCATTTCAACAGATGAAAGGAGCTATCGTCGGAGCGAAGTTTCGCTTAACTCCATCCGAGGAGGCACAAAAGAGAGTCCAAGCGATCATTTCCCGCCGCCTTCTTACTCAACCTTGCAAAGAGCGATCTGCGGGCTGTGTTTTTCGCAACCCCGCGAGCGGACCCTCTGCAGGATGGCTTATTGATCAAGCGGGTTTGAAAGGAAGGGCTATAGGAGGGGCCGAGGTCTCTACCATCCATGCCAACTTCATCATCAATCGCGGCAATGCGACAGCGCACGATGTCCTCTCTCTTGCGGAGCTGATCCAACGCGTCGTAAAAGAAAAGAGCGGCGTTCTTTTGGAAAGAGAGATTCATTATATTCCGTTTTCATCCTATGTTTCGCGCTGATCTTCACCTTCATTCCATTTTTTCCGACGGAAGTCTTGCTCCCAAAGAGCTGGTGTCTAGGGTCCAAGAGAGCGGGCTCTTGGGATTTTGCATTACGGATCACGATGCAATTGCTGCTTACCCTGAAGTGATTTCTCTTGCCGAAGAGGCCGGGCTCCATACGGGAACGGGGGTTGAGTTCTCGGCGTTTTTTGAAGGGATCAGCGTCCATCTCTTGGGATATGGATTTTCTTTAACAGGCCAAGCGGTTCTTGCTCTCTCTTTGCGCCATCAAAAGAGGCGGAAAGAGAGAAATTGCGCCATCATCGAAAAGTTGAAAGAGAAAAAGATCTTTCTAAGAGAGGAAGATCTTGTTGGCACTGTGGTGGGACGGCCTCATCTTGCTGAGCAGATGGTGAAAAAGGGCTATGTTTCCTCTTGCCAGGAGGCCTTCAGAAATTATCTTGCAGAGGGGAAGTGCTGCTATTTCCGTGGGGAGATGATCTCGGCGGAGGAGACGATTGAAGCGATCCATCGCGATGGAGGAAAGGCCGTTCTTGCCCATCCGCATCTGCTTCCCCAAAGAAAAAAATGGCTGGAGCGTCTTCTGCAATTGCCTTTTGACGGGCTGGAGTGCTACTACGGCCGTTTTAGTCGCAATGAAGCGGAAAAGTGGCTGCAAAGGGCGCGTCAAAAGGGCTTGCTCATCACAGGCGGCTCTGATTTTCATGGAGAAAGGAAGCCTTACGCCATGATCGGCTCTTCATGGATTGACAGGGAAAGTTTTGATAAAATTTTTTTGTGAACCCTGAAATCCCGTGTTTCTACAGGTGGACGGATGAAGTTTTCAGAAATCATTGAAGTGCTCTTTACCTTGCGTGAAGAGGGCGCTAAAGATCTGGCCCGCCCTTTTTCCGAAGCTCTTCTTCATCCGCATAGAGCCTATCCTACGATCCATGTCGCCGGCACCAACGGGAAGGGCTCCGTCTGTCACAAGATCGCAAAAGCCCTCTCTTTGTCCGGCTATCGGGTGGGGCTGTATACCTCTCCTCATATCCACTCTTATTGCGAACGGATCGCGATCAATGAAGTGCCCATCTCCGAAAGCCGGGTTGTTGAAGGGTTGCAAACTCTCTTTGAGCTCTCTCAAAGAGAGAGCTGGAGGCCGGGCTTTTTTCTCTTCACCACCTTTTTAGCCTTTGAATATTTTCGACAAGAGAAGGTAGATGTCGCCGTGATTGAAACGGGAATTGGCGGCAGGTATGATGCGACCAACATCATTCTGCCGATCCTCTCTGTCATCACATCTATTGGGAAGGATCATGAAGCGCTTCTAGGAGAAGGAGTGGAAAATATTGCACGAGAAAAGGCAGGCATTATCAAGAAGAATATTCCCGTTGTCGTGGGTCCAAGAGCCCGTTTAGATCCCATTTTCCAAGAGGCTAAGAGCGTCGGCGCCCCTTTGCATCTTGTCTGCGAAAGGGGAGGATTTTATGATGATGAGAATCGTGCGGTTGCACAAGAGGCCCTCAGACATCTGCACAAGAGCTTTAACCTCTCAGAAAGCGCTGTGCATCAAGGGCTTTCCGAACGTCCTTTTTTTCGTTTTATGAAAAAGGGGAGGGTTCTGTTTGATGTGGCGCATAATGGCCATGGTTTTCAGAGGCTCTTTGAAGGTCTTAGGATCTTTTATCCTCAAGAGAAATACCGGTTTGTTTTTGGGGCGAAAGGGGACAAGGACTACCGGGAGATCCTCAAGGAGATGGCGAACTATGCCTCGCACATCCATCTTGTAGAGTGTCCGACTGCCGGCAAGGCCCCGTTGGAAGAGCTCGAAAAGAGTCTGCTTGCCTGTTCTTACTGCGCCTATTCTCTTTACTTCAGCGTTGAGGACGCCCTAAAGGATGCGCTTGCTTATCCGGAATTAATCGTTGTCTGCGGTAGTTTTAGCCTGATGCATCCTGCCGCTCTTTTCCTTTCTGTATAGAAGTCCCTCTCTTTAAAAAAGGCTGCCACTTCTTCTCTTGTGAAAAAATGACCGCTCTCTTCAGCCCCCATGAGGGAAAAGGCTGTGGCAAGAAGACCCTTTTGCCAAGCTAGCACTTCTGTGTCAAAATCCATCGAGAAAATTTCTTGCTCTTCCAGACGGAAACTGACCGCCTTTCTCAGTTCGCCTGGAAGGGTGCGGAAGGCCCTTCGCGCCTCGCTGGTTTTTCCTAAATAGAAAAGATAGCCGATCTCGAAGAGCTCTTCTGCTTTCTCTAGTTCCTCTGGATCAGGACAAGAGGTTTCATCAAGCACTTCTTTTGCTTTTTCAAACAACGCATGGACGGCAGACGGCTGCTTTCGCAAAACGGAGTCCGCCCGGTATGCAGATTCTTTTGCCAGCGCGATGATGCGCCTGCCTCTTTTTGAGGGGCGGTTATCCCGGCAAAAAAGAGTGATGTGATGGCGCAGTGCGTCCACTTCTTTTGCCAGAGTTTCATGGGATCCCTCTACAAGTTTTCTTTCGACGTGCTCCGCCTGCTTTCTAATGGCAGTGATTTCATGATCCTGGCAGAGGGAGATCACCTCGCCGTACAGAGAAACGATGCGGTCTAAGTCCTTACGGATGTCTTCAAGAATAAAAGGGTAGCGGTGCCCAAGCTCCGTCAATTCATGAGCGATGATTGTCAGACGATGAAAGAGAGCTTCGACCTTTTCAGGAAGAATCGGCTCCCTTTGCAATCTTTTTTGGAAGGATGTAATACGCCTATTGACTAGACGTCTTTTGAACGCAATTGTAAACCACTTCACAAAAAATGAATTTAATTTGTTCCAAATTTTTTCATGACGGATTACAGATTTTTTTGCAACTTTGGATTCAAAAAACCTGTCAAACCAAAGTTAAAATGTC
>MGME01000020.1:0-4981 GCA_001796315.1 Chlamydiae bacterium RIFCSPLOWO2_12_FULL_49_12 | reverse complement strand
CCAAAGTTAAAATGTCACCCTAACGGCCAAAGTTAAAATGTCACCCCCCCCACCCAAAAAAATGGGGGAAATAATACTTTTCTTCCTCTGCTTCCAGGTGTAGAGTGTTGGCAAGTTCACAAGCACTCCATGGGTCTGAGGGAAGCTAATAAGGCTTGTGAACTTGTCAACACCGAGCCTGGTGACTGTTCGCAGGTTGTTCGTATGTTCAAAAAAGTCAGCGAGCCCTGGCTACATAAGCGTTTTTTTGAACATATGAACAAGCTGTGAACAGCCCAGCCTGTTACATGCTCATCGCTGGCCCTCTGTTGCTGCATATCGAACTTTAACGCCATGGGTGATACCTGCCAGGTGTTCGGGGCAAGCGGCTTGGCCAATGAGCTTCCAATTCTTTGCTATCGAAGATCTTCGGCTTCTCGTGCTGCGCTTCCTTTTCCCATTTCGTGTAGGGGTGTTCTTTTCCGCCAGCTTCAACCAAAATTGGTTTCCCTGGCCTTGCAAGAATGTTCACCCTCTCATAGCCAAAGCGATTTGGTAAGTTCGGCTTTATCTGGTAGAATGTGCCTTCATATTGAAAGCTCAAGTCTTTACTGACCTTCCGAGAGGAACGACGGGCAAATATTCTTTCCAGATCATCGTGTTCCCTCAGAGGCCGATGAGCGTCTTCTGTGCTTCGTGGCTCTTTGCCGAATTTTCGATTGTACTCCTCGATGAACGTAGGGAGATATCGATTCGCTTCTTCGATCGTCCGGATTCCCCGAAGACGCATCTCCTTGATCAGGCGATCTTGTAACGTGCCATTGGCTCTCTCCACTCGCCCTTTTGCCTGAGTCTTCAACTACATATCAGGAAGACGATCAATTACGACGTTTCAGGATTATACATCCCTATCACCCCTTGTATCAGCAAGAATTTGATCTAGTAGACTACGTCCATGATTGGCGTGAACATCGTGTCTATTTTTACGATCAAGATGATAACCTGAAGTCAATCCCTACGGCTTGGACTAATGTTTTGCCGTTAGATCCCTTCGTTTTGACCTCTTCGGGAAGATCATATTTTCGCACCAATGAGCTGCTGGAGCTTGCCTTCCTAATCCAAGCCATCAAAATGAGGGAAAATGTGTAAAGTAAATAACGCCTCAAAATGTAAGGCAATTTATGTCATCATATCTTGCTCTTTCTGACGTTTTAAGTGTATGCTCTGTCGCAAGCTCATGGATAAATTGAAGCTAAACGCTGTATTTTTAAGAGAAATCAAGTTGCTATAAATTTTACAGTAAGACATAATTCGATTTACATATTTAAACCAAGGACGAGGCTCTATATGGGAACTAAGCAAAATGAGCACAGGATCTCAATGCTCAAGAAGCAGAGTGTATTTAATGAGCATGCGACCCATGTAGTGCATCAACTGTTCCTAGAGAACGATTTTTTCGATCCTCATGACGTGATTCAAGTCAAATATGAAATGCTCCGTTGGGCGCAGTCACAAAAAGACTCGATTCAAAAAACTGCTAAGTTGTTCGGGTTTTCTAGGCCGGCTTTTTATCAGGCACAGGCCTCCTTCGAACAAGAGGGATTAGCAGGTCTTATGCCTAAAAAACGAGGACCAAAAAATAGACATAAACTCTCTGAAGAGATCCTAGAGTTCGTTCGAGAAGCGATGGCAAAGGATCCTGCTCTAACTACCTCGGGCAGCGTGCTGTTGATTAAACAACGTTACGGTCTGAACGTGCATGCGCGCAGCGTAATGCGCGCACTTAACCCTAAACAACCAGCCGAAAATGAAAAAAAAAACGATTGATAGCCTCAAAGAGTCCAATAGCGAGCTGATTGAACAATACGAGGAGTTAAGGTTATCTGCGGCAGACGGTCGAACATATCGATCTCAACGTGGCTATAGCTGGTTGCTTCAACAGGGCATGCTGTCATGGCTCATAGAAACCTCCACTCACAAACGCGTAAAAACGGAACCTTCCCCCATAGAGGAAAACAATCTAAAACCCCTGCATCAAACTCAAATTATGCAGGCGGTTACAGACATCCTCATTAAAAAAATAAGGGTCAAACGATGCTAGAATCAAATCATCAAAAAATACAAGCAGAGCATTTGAAACGAAATGCTTACCTCTATATTAGACAGTCCACTATCAAGCAAGTGATCAATAATCAAGAGAGCACAAAAAGGCAATATGCTCTTCGAGAGCGGGCTGTAGCGCTAGGATGGGCTTTGGAAAATGTTGTGATTATCGATGACGATCTCGGAAAGTCGGGAGCTGAATCAGTAACTCGGGATGGCTTTCAACGGTTATCTGCTGAGGTCAGTATGGGGCGGGCAGGGATAGTGATTGGGCTAGAAGTATCTCGTCTTGCAAGGAATAACGCTGACTGGCATCGGTTGCTTGAGATCTGCGCCTTAACTCGAACGCTCATTTTAGACGAAGATGGCATGTATGACCCTGCTAATTTTAATGATCGCCTTTTACTAGGCCTTAAAGGTGCAATGAGTGAAGCTGAGTTGCATGTTATACGGGCTCGTCTACAGGGAGGCATTCTTAACAAGGCCAGTAGAGGCGAGCTGCATGTTCCTCTACCCATAGGATTTGTCTATGACATATTGGGAAAGGTACAATTAGACCCAGACCTGCAAGTTCAAAAAACGATGAGGTTTTTCTTTACGACTTTTCAAAGGGTTGGTTCGGCCTGTGGAGTAGTCAAGGTGTTTATTCGTGAAGGATTAAAAATCCCTCAGCGCATACGCAAGGGGCCCAACAAGGGTGAAATCGTTGAAATGCCTTTAACACACTCTCGGGCTCTCCAAACCTTGCACAACCCTCGCTATGCAGGAGCTTTTGTTTACGGACGTCGTCGAACGAACCATATTCTTGGATCGACAAAAATTCAAAATTTATTACGAGAAGATTGGCATACACTGATTTTCAATGCGCATCGTGGATATCTTTCTTGGGAGGAATATGAAAATAATCAAAAAAAGTTAAGAGAAAATGCTCAGGCTAACGGAGCTGACCGCAGAAAAAGTTCTCCAAGAGAAGGTCCGGCTCTTTTACAGGGTCTTGTTGTATGTGGTGTCTGTGGCAGACGTATGACAATACGGTACCATCGCAGGCAAGGAAAGTTGCTTCCAACTTATGTATGCCAAGTCGAGGGAATAAAAACAGGCGTCCGCATTTGTCAGTCTATTCCAGGTCAAGCTATCGATCAGACGATCGGAGATCATTTAATAGAATTAGTCTCTCCTCAGATTTTAGAGGTCGCTCTCACCGTACAAAAGGAGTTAAATTCCCAAGAGGAAGTAGTAAGTCAATTAAGAAAGCAGCATGTGGAAAGGGCTAAGTATGAGGCTGACCTTGCTAAACGTCGTTACATGCAAATAGATCCCGAGAACCGCTTAGTGGCATCCACTCTGGAAGGTGATTGGAATAACAAGCTCAAAATGCTCGATGTAGCTCAGCAGGAATTTGAGCAGGAGGAAAAACAGACTTATCAAGGGCTCACAGATAAAGAACGTGAAGATATTTTGGCTCTTTCAAAAGATTTTTATTTGCTATGGCGTGATGAAGGAACAACTGATGTGGAGCGGAAAAAAATTGTGCGCTTATTAATAGAAGACGTGACGCTCTCGAGACACACGACCCTCTTGATGCAAATCCGCTATAAAGGGGGAAAGACTGAAGAGTTGAGTTTGTCCAAACCTCTACGAGCTTGGGAGCAAACTCAAACTGATCCCAAAGCCCTCGAAGAAATTAATGTCCTTCTTGATCACCATGTGACTGAAGAGGTAGCTCAAATTCTTAATAAACAAGGCAAAAAAACAGGCTTTGGGCTACCGTTTAACGGACGACTCGTCACGGCCATAGCCAAACGAAATGGAATAAAGAGCAGGTATGAACGTCTTCGGAGTCAAGGATTATTCACGCTATCCGAAATGGCTCAGAAATTGCAGGTAGATCCGATGACAGTAAAAAAATGGCATCGCGCAGGATTAATAGAGGGATTCCCCTACAGCTTTAAAAATGAATGTTTATATGTCTACTCACAAAATAATACACCTGCTAAGATGCCAGGGGTAAGATTTTCTAAAAGAAAACAATCAGCTCATGTTTAACCGTTCACTAAAGGTGCAGTATGCAACACATCCCTTTGCTTGGGGACTGTGAGCGCAGATGAGTTCGATTTCCAACTCGCGAAGAACCCGATGAAAGTGAGTCTCTGATTCCTTCAGAGTCTCACGGTTGGTGCGGAAGATGCTGTGTTTATCGACATAAAGCGCCAAAGGCCTTCCGTATGTCCCCAGCTGTTCCTCAAGAATCTCTTGATAGGCTTCCGTCGCTTCTACAGGAACGAACTTTCCGGCAGTCAGACGGCTCGTCGCATCGTCTACGAAAATTACTAGTGTACATTCTTCTCCTCGATCCTCAAACCAAGCATGCCGAGAGCCATCTCCTTGCAGCAATTCGCCGAAGCGGCTTCTTCGCATGCGCCTCTGATAAACCTTGCGGATTCTTTGCTTCTTTGCCTTCCAAAGTTCATCTGCAATCATCCATTTCCTCAGGGTTTCATCCGAGAGGTAAATTCCATGCCGTTGACGAAGCTTTTCCCCAGCTAACGTCGGCCCAAAGCTAACGTACTCCTCTCTCCGCAAGATGTTTAGCACCTCGTTTTTGAGCTTCGAGTCTATTCGATTGGGACTGATCTTACCTCGGTGCTTTGAAATCAGACCTACTTCTCCGTAGAGAACATAACTCCGCCGTATTCTCTTTGCTTGGCGTAAAGAGACTCCCAGCTCCTCGCTGACCTTCTGCATACTCAACATTTTCTTATCAACCTGTCTCATTACACTGAGGCGGTTTGCCTCTCTGATGCTCATCGTTCCTTTCTCCAATGTTGTCACCCCCTATTAGTTGAGGGGTGACATTTTAACATTGGCGAGGGGGTGACATTACAACTTTGGCGCTACA
>MGME01000019.1:88730-115620 GCA_001796315.1 Chlamydiae bacterium RIFCSPLOWO2_12_FULL_49_12 | reverse complement strand
GAATATGCTGACTTCCCTAGTCTGCGTAAAAAGATGGATGCGGTTGACCCGATGCGCGGCATCATCGTAGGCGATCTCCCAGGTGCTGTCGTTTTTCGTCTCTTGGGTGGGCCTTCCGAAAAAGTCGTAAAGAAAAGAGCTTTTCGTACCGTCGGGATAGATCTCCTCTTTGAGAAGACCGTTAGTCGTGTAGAGCCGCGTTGTGGTAGCTCCAGAGGGAGAGGTGATGGTTTTAAGAAGGCCTCCGGACTCGTATGTAAAGCGAGTCGAACGCCCCTCTTTCGTCTCAGCGAGAAGCTGGCCCAAGGCGTCGTAGTTGCGGGTGGTCGTGTGTCCCAGGGGATCAACCTCTTCTACAAGGAAGCCTCGAGTGTCATATTCATAAAGAGCATAGGCTTGCACGGAACCAAGCTGTCGGATAGAGGCTTTGATGCGCCCGCAGGGATGGTATTCGAAAAACAGGCTGTTTTGTTCATTTGCCGTCTGCTTACAGATGGGTTCCTGATTGAGATTGTAGGTGATCGCGGTAGTTCCAAGGAGCTCTCTCGAGGGAGAAAAACTCAATGCGCAGATCGGATTTCCCATGATGTCATAGTGTGTTTCCAGAATCTCGCCCGGAGTGTGAGAGCGAATGCACTTCCCCTGAAGATTGTAGGAGAAGGTGGTGACTACGTTGGGATCCGAAGTGCCGGTCAGCTGAATTTTTTCGATAGGGAAACCTCGTGCATCATACTTCCAGAGCGTAACGGCCCCCGAACGGTCTTCCTTTTCGATTTGGCCAAGAGCGTTGTATTGCCACTCGATAGAGGAGATCAAAGCGCCTTCACCGTATTTTTCTACCCTTTTCGGCAGGAAGGGAAAGGCAGTGTCATAGGTCGTGATGGTTTTTTGCCCACCTACCTCTTCCTGGACGCAGAGGTCGAGATCGTTGTAGGTGAGTTTTTTGATGACAGAAGACTCTCCCTTTCCAGTTATATCCTCTCCCTTAAGGCCGATTTCTATGGGGTTGCCGCGCGAATCGTAAAGATAGTGGGTGGTCAGGCCTCGTTTATCCGTAGAACTTTTTAAGCTTTTTACGACGGCTCCGGGCTGATGCCAGGGAAGAACCGATCCGGTTTTGGGGTCAAACCATGACTTTTCGTCTATAAACCAGGAGTGGAGCGTCTGATTACCGAGGGGGTCCGTTACCTTGTAGATCTGCTTTTGGAAAATAAGATAGGTCGTCTGTCCTCCACCCGCATCGGTGACAGTTGTTTCACCCTCTTTATAGGAGAAGGCGGCTGTCGCGATCATCGTTTGAGCAGGGCCCATGGGAGCGCGCTGCTCGATCACCCTTCCCTGGCCATCGTAGAGGTTTTCTAAAACTCTTCCATGCGGTTTTGTCTCCCGGATGATGCGATGAAACCGATCGTATTCATAAACAATCGTTGCCCCATTGGGAAGAGTAACTTGAACGAGCTCCCCTTTGGCATTGTAGTCATAAGAGAGCCTCCTTCCATCGCAGGAAAAGATTTCGGAGATCATGCCTGCGGGATTGTAGAGCAGGGAACAAAAATCGCCATTGGAACTCTCGAAGCGAGTCAGGCGATCTTCCTGGTAAGAAAAGGTTAGGGTATTTCCTTTGGCGTTGACCCATTTTTTCAGAAAACCCTTTTCAAAGTGGCGCCTTGAGCCATCGGCGCCGTAGAGGATCTCATGTTTAATATAGGCGTGGAAAGGGTTGGCGAAACTACCCACTCCTTTTTGGCTGAAGTTGTAGAGTTCGGGATTGTCTTCGGGAAAGATTTCCCATCGCGAACTGTCCGGATTGAATCGGTAGGTGATGACGGTTCCGTCCGCTTCAGCGGCATAGAGCTTGCCGTTCTGCTCGACAAGAAAGGGATTCAGACTCAATTTCCAGCCGAAACCGAAATGTCCGATCAGCGGCTTTTGACTGTTGTAGTTGCGCCGGATTTCAAGCGGAAATGGTCCGGTGAGAGAGAGATCCATTTCATCAATGTAAAACGCCCCGGTCACGGAATCGACAGGATCGGAGACATAACTGAAGAGAGTCTTGTGTTCCGGTCTGACATCCGGACTCCATGTGGTCTCATCGTCGGGAAGTAAGTGTGACGACTGCGGAAATGGATCGGTGGCCGGAGAAGCGGAGGAGGCAAAAACAAGGGGTTGAGCGGGATTTCTCTCTAAATGGAAAGGAGGCCTGACGGGAAGAAGAGAGGAGGGATCGGGCTTCCAGGAAGGGGGATGGAATTGGGACCAGGAGGGCTCAAAGGGAAAGGGCTGAGGATGATGGGCGGGATGGATCGGATGCAGAGGCAATTCGGGCAAGGCCGGTACAAGCGAAGGATAGGATGGGTGCAGAGGATCGAGCTGTTTTTGCGGATGAAAAGAGGGGAGGCGGGGCATCGGCGGAGGAATTCTCCATATAGGAGGCCAAGGCATCGGGCGGAGAGGGGGAAAGGGGGAAGGAAAGCGAGGGAAAGGTTTGGTTGGATTCGGTAACGGAAAGGAGCCGAAACCTCCATGAGACAATTCATTATCGATAGAGAGCAACGAATCATGAGAAGCAGGAGAGAGGATCAGTGCAGAGAGGAGAGGGGAGGATGCTTGAAGGGGCGATAGGTAGGCGTAACCCAAAGGGCTGTCGGGATCAAGCGCTGTTTTTATTTTATCCCAGAGAGCAGGAGAGGCTTCCCGAATAGGGGAAAGGGTTGCGTCTGTTTCGACATTGGAAGATGTCAGGAATAAAAATCCATCGCCCGGAATTCCCTGCTTTTGGTGTTTGAGATAGGCCAGCTGCAGGAGCCGGCAAGCGGAAATCGCGTCTTGAGCATGAAAGACTTCGCGCAGGATCTGATGCTCATTCGAAGAGGCATCGACCGTTGTAAGCGCTTCGCATTGCAGGCGCTGAGAAACGGATGGAACAGAGGAGTTTGCAGGAAAGTGAAAGTGAGAAGGAAACCGGAACATGTCGAGCTGAGGCTGGGGCTGTTCTTCCTGAAAAAGAGTGGTTTGCGTGGTCAGCTTGGACAGCCCACAGGCAAAGAGGGTTGTCGGCTTGATTTTATGAAGACGAGCGAGCATCTGCTCTGCGCGGCTGCATTTTTCAAAATAAGCGGCTCCGGCAAAAGCAAGAAGAGCGTAAAGTTTTTTTTCTTCATCCTTTTCCGAGGATAACCGTTCATGAAAATAGGAAGTGGTGTGCGTACTCGGTGTGCCGCAATGAAAACAGAGAGCGGCCTTTGTTCCTTTTTGGATCGAAAAGCTTTGCTTGGAGCTGAAAAGACGCGACCCTAAAGGAGTTGTGTAGACCACTTGGATATCGATGTGGCAATCCGACTCGTCCAGATCTAAAGAGGCTTGTTTTTCCTCTCCGGGCATCTGCAGGTGAAGACAGTTCCGATTTTCTTCGAAAGAGGAAAAGCAAAGTGTAGGTGTGGTATAGGTGAGTTCCGAGACCGGGAAAGTCCAGGTGAGCCTTTTTTGGGGGTTTTCACGAGAAAAAAGATCGAAGGAGAGGTAGGAAAAGAGCCGGGACATTCCGGCTAAAGAGAAATAAATGGCAGGCGGGTTTTGAACATAAGGACGAGGAAAATCGCTCCACGAAACACATTGCCTTTTGAGTTGCGTAGCTTGGACGCCTACATCATTGATCGAAAGCCCCTGTTTTCTCAGTTCTTCTGCAACAAAACGAATAAAGAGCATTCCTGCCGTATCATCTCCGCCGGATCCGACTTGTTTTATAATCTTCTCGTCCCCTTTTAGATATTGTGAAATCCAGCGATCGGCGCTAGCATACTCTTCGGGCATCAGGCCGTACACGTCTCGCCCTTCCTGCACACTCATCTCTTTCATCCAGGGAAAAAGGGAGATCCATGACTTCCCGTCAAAAAAGAGAACCCATGGATATCGAACGATCACCTCCTTTGTTTTTATCGGAAGATAAACCCGGAACAACCGTTCCGCAAAAGGTGTAGGAAGAGAGCTGTTTTCGATCGCGAAGACGGCTTGATAACCCGCTTGGCGCAACAGATAGACAAGGAGGTGGCACTGTTCCCAGGGAGATCCCTCTTTTTCAAGAAAGGTCGCCAGTGGATTACGCTGAATGGATGGGGCATAGAAGATTCCCTCTTCTTCATGTAAAAAAGGATCTACTAAGGCAATTTCATTCTGTACATATTGAGCAAGCGCAAGAGGATCTTCCTTCAGCTGTTCTACAAATTGATCCAGAAGAGGGAAAGAGAGAGAATCCGAAGGAGGCGAAGTCTCTTGGAGTTGAGGGAAAGAGTCGGAAGAAAGAAAGGGAGAGGTTTCCAGGGGTTTTAGGAAAGAAAGAGGGGAGGGCCTGCGTAAGGCGCCCAGTTGCCAGGGAGGTGGCATCATAAAGGAGCAGGTGTAAAAAGAGTCTTCGTTGGAGCCAATTGATAGCTCATAGCGACAGTCGCCCCCTTTGTGCGCAAGGATGAGAGAAAAGCCATAGTGCGGATCAGAGAATATCTGTATCCGCAAATCGATTCCAAATGCGGTTTTTAGTTTTGTTTGAGGAATGAAAACCATCCCTTCTTTCAGATAACTTTCCCAAGCAGGACTCAGTTTAACAGGAAGGGCAATCGACTCTTCGAGGAGGATCTTTCCCTCTTCATAAACCTTCACAACCAGATCGGTAAGCGGTTCATCACTCTGGACGGAAAACCGATAAAATTGATCCGCGTAAAGAGTGAATCTTTTTTGAGTTGCGGCTCTTTGTCCGTCTAAAGGCATCACTGAAGGACGAACATCTCCTTGCATCAGTGTAGAGAAAAATTGACGGGGATCGAAGTGTTTGAAAAAACACTCTCTTCTCTCTTTTTCTCGCTCTCTAAACTCCTCCGGAGGCTCAGGAGTGCGCAGATTCGTCAGACGACCCCTGTCTGCATCTGTCTCAAAATCCCGGAGAGCGACGTTGAGCAAGGCAAGCTCTTCTTTAAAGCGTTCTTCTTCTTCATTTGCGGGCCCCTCGATGAGCTCCTCTAAAAGAAGGATCATCTTTTTTTGCACTTCGTAGACAGCCCAGTTCAGTTTTTTTCCTTCAAACAGCTCTCTCTCTTCTTTTAAGGCGGCCAGGCGCTCTTTCAACGCTCTTTTATGAGCGGAAACGAGGTTTGGCCACTCAGCCGCCTTTTGCCTAAACGTACGCCCCAGCACCTGATAGGTTTCGGCGCTGCCTAAGAGGTTTTTTTTATCTTCTTCTTGGGAAAACGGAGCTGACATGAGGGAGGAGAACGCCTGTTTTACGTGTGTGGATGCCTCTTCATACAGTAGGGCCGCTTCGTTAAGGGTCGCTGTGACCGCCTCGACAGTATTCATGCGACGCGGAGGGCAAGTTTGGATTTTTTCTGCGGCCAAGGCTGCTTTTTTTTCGCTCTCTTGATAGAGCTTTTCCACCTCCTGAATGGCGGCATGTTGCGCCCGAATGGTTGCCGGCCACTCGGCGGCTTCTTTTCGATAGAACCGCGCGTTTTCCCGATACTGATCGACAGCTTGTTTTAAAGAGGCTTTGCTCGCCTCGGAAGAAGAGGGGATGGTGTGAAAAAGAGAGAGCGCGTTTTGCGCGTTCACTTCCGCTTCTTCATAAAGGCCGGCCGCTTCGTTTAAGGCAGAAGCCACCGCATCTGCATTGTCTAAATGACGCGGGGGAAAACTTTGAATTTTGGAGAGCGCCAAGGCCTCTTTTTTTTCGCTTTCTTGATAGCAGACGTCTGCCCTTTTGTAAGCAATTCCGATCAGCGCATTGTCACGCTCCTTTTTGATTCTCTCGATGGTTGAGACAATTGCGCCGTTGTCTCTCTTGCAGTCGTCTTTGATGAGCACGCGCCAATGTTTATCTCTTTGTTCCGACTTCTTGTGACTGATGTCGACTAAAACGGTGTCGTTACCCTGTTTTGCTTTTTCATAACAAACAAGTGCTTGATCCAACACAGTAAGCCGTTGCTCACATTCCTCGGGGCCCAGTTTCAAGAGCTTATCGAGAAGCGCCTTTCCCTCTTTACAGGCAAGCACAGCATGTTCATGCAGCTTTATACACTCTTTTTCTCCCAGGGCAATTAGCAAGCTTGGAAGCAGAAAGAGGAAGATGCAAAGGCGCATCCCTTTCATATCCACCTTCAATGAATTTTAATAAAACCTTAATATTCTAATAACTTTTTTCTGTCGATTTTTTTCTGCAGGTGAATATTACTACCATGAGCCCATTGCCTTAATTGGGCACGATGAGGTTCTAACGAGGGGGGAAGTGAGGTGACTCACTTCCTCTACTCACTTGATACTATATGCGCAAATGAGCAGGTTTATCAAAATAGGCGCTGCCGCCAAACTTCTCGGAATTTCTATACAGACTTTGCGTCGGCTGCGGTTGTAGATGACAAGGTTGAAAAGGAAATAGTAAAGAACTCAAGAGAAAGGCTTTACACTGAAGCTCTTGTTTGCGTATTTTCATCTTCAAAAGTGCCATTGAATTTCCTGTCCTTAAAAGTGCCATTGAATTTCCTGTCCTTCCGATCTGCAAAGGAAAAAGGGGAAAGTGCTCGAAATGGGATACAACTGGCAGTGCAAACCATACGGCATGTTTAGTAACTGAGGGTGGGGTCGTCGTGATAGATGATGTCGTAAAGAGGAGGGCGTTCTTGAGAGAAGCGCTTAGAGATCAGGCGGCCTTCCACGAGAACCAAAAAGTAGTGGTTTTCCATCACCAGATTCTTGCCCAAAGAGAGCCTTTCGATATATTCGTACTCCTCTCTTCCTGAAGAGAGCGTATGGACTTTATAGGGTCTGCCCACTCTGGCTACCACTTCCGAGGCGGGAGCGCCCAGATGGAGCTCATCAAATGAGCCGCGCGTCATCAGGGCGCTGCGTGTAAAACAGCCAGAGCACAAGCCCAAGGCAAAGAAAAGCACCCATTTTCCCATTACTAGACCTCCTCCTTTCGCCAAATTTTTCCTTTGATCTCCGTTCGGAATTGATCAGACGTTGCATAATCTGCGCGCATCCGGTAGAGATCCTTGCTCTCTTTTTGATAGAATTCAACCCCTTCCAATTCCCCTGCACTATCCACAATCTCCCAGCTGATCGACTCCGGGGAGACAAAGCCCTTCCCTTGAACCTTTCCAATCACAGAATTGTCCATTTCGAAGGAAAACTCCGTTTCGGTGATGGCAAAGAGGCAGTATTCGCTCTGCATGATATCGGACAGCCCTTTAATCTCGATCTCCTGCACACAGAGGATCTTTCCCTCTTTGTCTTTCTTGTGGCTCATCCATCTCGTATAGAAGATCAGCTCCTCATCGAGGCTGCTTAAAGCAATGCTGCCTTCCCCAAGCCACAGCCCGGGTGTAAAAAGAAAAGAGTGAAGAGCCGTCAAAACATGTACCTTCTCATGGAGATGCTTTGAAGGATGCCCAGAGCCGCCATGGTGGCCAGAATCGACGACCCTCCATAACTGATGAGGATAAGCGGCACTCCCGTAATCGGAAGAAAGCCGCACATCATCCCCATGTTGATCAGGATATGGAGCGCAAGATACGCCGTAAACCCGGCCGCCAGCAGCCTTCCAAAGCGATCCTTTGCATACAGCGTAACTTGAAAGCTGAAATAGATTAAACCAAAAAACAGAAGCAAAAGAAGAAGGACTCCAATCAAACCAAACTCTTCGGCAAAGGCCGGAAAGACCGAATCGGTATGAGCTGCAGGAAGCCAGTGCCTCCCGGCAAATTCGCTCTTGCACCACCCGGTCCCCGTGAGGCCCCCTAAGGCAATGGCCGTCTGGGCCGCCTTTTGATGGTAGGTGTCGGGACTCAGCCGCTCATATTGATACTCCTTGAGCACCTTAGTAAAGAGCGGGCGCATCTCTTCATGCGGAAGGATCCCCAAAAAGATCAGACTGGAAAAGACGATGGCAACTCCTCCCGTCAGAGTTAAGCCCAAAACCACCCTCTTGCGCAAAGAGCCGAAATAGAACATCACAAGCGCCATCGGAAAGAAGACAAAAGCCGTCCCCAGATCGGGCTGCTTGAGAATCAAGAAAAAGGGAAGAAAAAAGATCAGCAAGGCCTGCAACGTGGTTTTCCAGGTGCGCATTGCACGTCCTTTGATCTCCAGAAAAGCGCTTAACGCAATCACCATGATCAGTTTTGCAGCTTCCGAAGGCTGCACTCCCAAGCCCAGGAAGGGAAGCCGATACCAGCGGTGGACCCCCTGAACAGATGAGGTAAAAAAAAGTCCCAGAAGAGAGAGGATCATCACGACATAGAGAATCAAAGCCCAGTCGCGAAGCTTGCGATAGTCAAAAAGAGCGCAGAGAAAGAAGACGACCCAGCCCAGGAAAAACCACTGCACCTGATGGATGGTCATCGTTAAGCGAAGCGGCGCCTCTTTCCCCTCGCCCTGTTCCATCGTCGTTGCCGCGATGACGAGCAGGCTGACAGACATCAGGAGCAGGATCATCAATATGACCCGCCACTCCAGGCGCCGGAGGTAGTAAAGAGTTCGCTCGCTTAAAAAGCCCATTTAATATATTATTTTAGTCAAAAAAAACATACGGCATGATTAAGTCAAAAAATATTGAATACATCCATTTCGATACAATTGACTCTACCAACAACTGGGTAAAAAAACACGCCCTGCAACTCGATCCCTGCCGCATCACCTGCATCACCGCCTTAGAACAGACAGCAGGACGCGGAAGGTGGAACCGCACATGGTTTTCTCCTAAAGAACAGAATATCTACGCCACCATTTATTTTTGCATCCCAAAAGAGAGCCCCTATCTTGAAAACATCCCGCAAGTCCTCGCCCTCTCCTGCGCCCAGATGCTTCGGAAGAAGGGATTTTTAGCAAAGATCAAATGGCCCAATGACGTCCTTGTAGACGGCAAAAAAATCGCCGGCATCCTCTGCGAAACCGTTGCCTTGAAAGAAGAGACCGGGGTAGTTCTGGGGATCGGTATAAACGTCAACATGCAAGAGGAGCTGCTCAAAACCATCGACCAGCCGGCTACCTCTCTTGCCCAGCTCAGCGGCCGGACCTGGAATCTGGAACAGACCTTAAGCCTGCTTCTGGAGAGCTTCTTGAAGAGTCTAACCATCCTGCAACAAGAGGGATTGCCTCCTTTCCTCAAGTTCTTCGAAGCGCTGCTCGCCTCCACAGGCAAGGAAAACTGCTGTTGATCTTTACCGCCTCTGTTGAAAAGTAAAGATTTGGGCTAAATCTTTACTTTTCAACAGAGGGCGGTAGATACCGCGCTGTCTCAAATTCAGGACGGAATGTCCAAAAGAGAAGAGGCGTCCGGAATGACGGTCAAAGAGGGGTGGAGTTTGATTTTCAAGATCTCCTGGATGGCAACGAGGGTAGAGCCCGTAGCGGCAAAGCAAGAGAGGCAGCTGCCCTCATAGCGGATGAAGAGACGGCCGTCGGCTGTGAGCTCCTGGATCTTCACTCCTCCTTCATCCATCGCGATGTAGGGGCGAATCTCGGCATCGAGAAGCTCTTCGATGAGCTCTTGGCGTTCTTTAAGACTTAAAAGCTCCCATCCCGGATGGGGAGTCGGGACGACGCCCTCAGAGGAAAAGGGGGTCACGGCCCGGACCGGAATGTCGCTGCACATCAGAGCCGCCTCTTCGAGCGCAAAGAGGACAAGATTGAGATAGGAAAAGGCCTCCTCGGGAAAGGCGCTCTCTAAAGGATCGTCGCGAAGAAGCTTGTCGATGTGCTCTGCGCTCAAGCGGAGCGCCTGCTCGTAGCTCTTTCTCATAAGAAGCTCGCAGGCCGCATCCGCCGCTCCGATCAAGGCCGAGTCGCCCAAGGCAAGGAAGGCGGCGTCCAGGATGATCCCGTCTTCAGGGTCGACAAGCCAGGTGAAGACAATGAGGTTTCCCTCGTTTGCGCTCCCTTCCCGGCCCATTGCAAACCGCACCTTGCGCTCCTTGGCTTCGTTTTCTGAAAAAGAGCCTCCATACTGAAAAGAGAGGATGCGCTGCCGCAGTTTTTTGCTGTAGCGCTGCCAGGGATGAAGAGTGAGTTTGCCTTGTACAATCATGGGATGCTGCAGAGGGGTGAAGAGAGTGTGCGCAGTTTTAAAACAGCCTCCTTGATAATGGAAGCGGCTCTGTCGATCTCCTCTTTTGTCGTCCGAGAAGAAAGGGCAAAACTCAGCGCCGTTTTGGCAAGAGAAGGCTCTACGCCGGCGCATACGAGCTGATGAGAGAGCTTAGGAAAGAGACCGCCTCCCATCGAAGCGAAAAGAAGAGCCTCATTTAATGTAAAGAGAAGGGCCTCGCTCGAGACATCCCCAAAAGCCATCGCCGTTGTGTTCGAGAGCCGCCGGCTTTCGCAGAAGAGCGGAAAGCAGCCGGGGATCTTCTCTTGAAGGGCCTTTTCAAAGCGGCCCTTCAAGGTGGCCGTCTCCAAGTTGATCCGCTCGAATGATCCCAAGAGCTCTTGCAGAGCGTCTCTTAAAGCAGCCACGCCCGGCAAATTGACGCCCTCTCTTCCCAAAAAAAGAGGCGTAAAGGGAGCTCCCTCTTTAACAAAGAGCGCGCCAGTCCCTCTCGGAGCGCCGAGGCGCGCTCCGTCAAGAGTGAGAAAATCAACGTTGAGATCTTTTAAGCAAAAGAGATGTTTTCCTAAAACAGCTGTCGCATCGAGATGGATGAGAAGCCCTCTCTTTTTGCACAACTGCACAAGCTCCTCAAATGGGTGGATCACGCCCGTCAGGGGATTGGCTAAAGAGAATGAAAGGAGGCCGACTTGCGGCGTAAGCGCCTTTTCCAAAGCTTCCGGCGTCAGCTGGCCGCTTGAGGAAAGAGGAACCTTCACCCATGGACATCCCCTCTTTTCCAAGCGCTCCAAATTCAGAAGAACGGAGGCCTCCTCGCAAGCCGTCGTCGCAACGCCAAAGGGCACGTCCTGCCGGAAAAAAAAGAGCGAATAGAAGAGCTCTCCTATCGCCTCCGCCCCCCCGGAAGAAAAGAGAAAGTGAAATCCTTGATCGGCCCCTATCATCTCGTAGATCTCCGAAAGCGCCTCATTGATCAGGGGAATCTGCCCCTGTCCTGCCAGATGGGGGGAAAGAGAAGAGGCAAAGAGACTCTTTTGCGCCTCCCTGAAAGCGTCCAAAGCGGCAGCAAATGGAGGTGTTGCCGTGTTATGATCGAGGTAAATGGGAGCTGCCATCACACGCTGCTCTTTTTCCACGACCCGTTTTCGAAATCGTAGATTAAGGGAATGCCCGTGCCGATCTCCAAAGAGAGGACCTCTTCCTTGGAGAGATTGTCTAAATACATCACAATCGCCCTAAGAGAATTGCCGTGGGCGGAGATCAGAACATTTTTTCCTTGATTCAAGAGGGGAAGGATCTTTTCTTTAAAATAGGGAAGGGCCCGAGCAGCGGTATCTTTCAGACACTCTCCTTCAGGAGGGGGGATGTCATAGCTGCGCCGCCACAACTTGACTTGGGCGGCTCCGTACTGCTCGCGGCACTGCTGCTTGTTGCGCCCCTGCAGCTCTCCGTACATCCGCTCGTTGAGCTCCCATGCAGAGATGACGGGGATGGTCTTCGCTTTAGCTTCCTCGCCGTAGATGTTGGCCCACTCTTCGATCTTCCCACCTCCCGGGTGTAAGATCAGCGGGACCTTTCCCCCGCGGTGCTCGCTTAAAGCCAGCATCGCCGTCATGTGCGAGCGAATCAAAGAAGAGATAAAGATGACATCGATAGGAATAGAGGCAATCGCTTGTCCCGCCTCAAGTGCTTCTTGTATCCCTTTCTTGCTCAAAGGGATATCTACCCATCCCGTAAAGAGATCAAGCCGATTCCACTCAGACTCTCCGTGCCGGAGTAAAATCAATTTTGACGCTTTGCCCATACTTCAAGAGCATAGCACTCTCCGACTTAATTTTATACAGGTCATGCTCAACGGAAGGATTTTCGAAAGGGAGAGAACCTAGCGTCTTCTTTTCGTTGATCTTCAAGCGCCTTTCTCATTTTCTCAGCTTTTACAGAACTAAGGGGAGATAGTTCTCTTTTTGAATGTTCTTGAGAGGATCGAGCAGGAGGTTGACCATCGGTCCTGTCGCGAGTTTTCGTAATTACCCTCAACCGCTGTTCATCATCGGGCATTTGGATGACAACGCGACAGGGCGGTGTTGGTAAGGGGGTCGAAGAACCTTTTTGAATTCTAGGATTAGAAGCGCTAAGCTTAGAGAGGATCCTTCTTCCGCATGCATCGACTCTCTCTCTTAAGCCGTTATATCCTTCAATCCGAAGAGCGCCTCCTTTAATCGAGACGTTTAGCTTCGCAATGTTCCCTGAACCGTTAGCTGCCGGAAACGACAGCGTCGCAGAGTCTTTACCCGCGGTTAAAAGAGAACGGACTAATAAATTGACCTTGGCCCCAATTGGCCCTCCCATCCACTTCACGTAGTCCTTGCTATTTAACATCGAGAGGATGCGAACCTGCTCATTTTTCTTACGTGCGTCAGGACCGTAGAAATCAAACCCTTTCGATTGATACACATCTTTTGGCAGCACGTACGCCCCATGGCTGTTGAGCACTTTCCCAAAGAATTCCCACATGCAGTAATTCTTCATTCTTTTCCAAAATGAATTGATTTTTACGGCCGTTGACGTATTTTTTTCATCCTCGGAACAAGTGACGGAGCGTTCCCCTTCCGGAGTAGTTAACTTTCCCGTCCGTTTAATTGCACCATCTTGGTGATAATTAGCAACTTGATTGTTATTTTCTACTTTGTTCATAAAAAATCAATTTTTTAATTTGTAATCTTAATTTCGCTACTAACAACGTCCTCTTTTAAACCAACTACACATGTCGTGCCGGGCAATCCCATGATGCCTCTTGTTGCAAGAGGTGAAGATTCCAAAGTAATCGGAGCGGGTTCGTCAACGGCGATCTCAGCGACAATTAAAGGAGCGACGCTCTATTCTTCAGAAGATATGAGCTCCCATCCATCGTCAATTTCATCCGAGCTATCAGACATGGGCTCCCATTCAGGGTCAATTTCATCCGAGCTGTCAGGCATGGGTTCCCATTCAGGGTCAATTTCATCCGAGCTATCAGACATGGGCTCCCATTCAGGGTCAATTTCATCCGAGCTGTCAGGCATGGGTTCCCATTCAGGGTCATTTTCATCCGAGCTGTCAGGCATGGGTTCCCATTCAGGGTCAATTTCATCCGAGCTACCAGGCGTGGGTTCCCCTCCAGCGATAATAGCCCCCTCCATTCCATTGAAATCCTCTAACCTGGCTAACTCGCCGCGGCTTTCATCTGAGTCGTAGCTTACCGATCCGGCATCGCTCTCCTCCGTTTCTTGCCTATTCCGAGGCTGAAACCAGCCTCTAACAAGATTGGCAATACGCTTTCTTATCGAAAGCCTTCCTCCTTCAGGAACCGGATCCTGGCCTGCAGGATGCTCGGCGATCACAGAAGTGACGGAATCAAGAGAGCGGGTAGAACTAGACCTTATTAAAGACATAGATAATAACATGTTGTTGTTTAATGATACTTTTATTATGCCATAATTACTATTTATTTTAAATAATTAATATATCCTTTAATTACAGGTAATTACACTCTTTCCTTTTGTGAGTATCAAAAAGAAAAGCGGAAAAATTCCGGAGAACTCTCTTCCTTAAGTCTCTGACCGCCAAACCCCTAACAACAGGAGCTTCCCACAAGCAACTGATTGTCAGGATTTTGGCTTGTTTTCAACCCTCATTTCCTCTATCTTTGCTTCAATGTTATGGAAAGAAAGCTTCGTCTGAGCAAAGCCCTGGCCGCAGCCGGTATCGCCTCGAGAAGAAAGTGCGAAGAGCTGATCTTTGCCGGAAAAGTCGAGGTAAATAAAGAGACGGTCCTCCTCCCTCAAACTCTTGTGACTTGGGGAAAAGACCGGATCGTCGTGGAAGGAAGGGAAGTCAAAGGCGAAGAGGCCAGGGTGTGTTACCTGTTCCACAAACCTCACGGCTACATCTGCTCCAACCGGCCGGCAAAGGGAAAAAAACTCGTTGTCGATCTCTTCCGTTCCACTCACAGCCGCCTCTTTACCGTCGGGCGGCTCGATCGCGATACGACGGGGCTTCTTCTGGTGACAAACGACGGAGAGTTTGCCCATCGGGTGATCCACCCCTCTTTTGAGCTCTCCAAGGAGTATCTCGTCAAAACTAAAGAGGAGGTCCGCCACGACCATCTCGCCCTCCTCTCCAAAGGGATGCTCCTCGAGCGCGTTTGGATCAGGCCCCAAAGCGTCAAAAAGGTGCGCCGCGGCACTCTGAAGATCGCCGTCATGGAAGGAAAAAAACGCGAAGTGCGCCTTCTCATCCAAAACGCCGGCCTTACCCTTCTCTCTTTGAAGAGGATCCGCCTGGGGCCTCTTACCTTAGGGATGCTTCCTGAGGGCGCCTACAGAGAACTTTCCCAAAGAGAGTACGATCTGTTGTTAAAAACTGATCATTCCGCCGACGTGCCAGCGCATGGGAGCTGAGGTGCTGAACTGGTTTTCATGCAGCTTGAATCCCAAATCGGCTCGGATGGAGAGGTTCTTTCCAATGCGGTAGCGAAGTCCCGGACCGGCGCCTAAAAGAGTCTGGAAACGGCTTTCTTCAGGCAGGAGGTGGACATTGTTGCCAAGGCCGAAATCAAGGAAGGCAAGAAAGATCAGCTCTTCGTCGAGTTTTCTAAAACCGAAGAGTTTTAAAAAAGGAAGGGGCATGGAGCGCAGCTCTCCGTTGAGGCAGAGCGCCCTGTCGGCGTTGATCTCGCGTTCATCGTACCCTCGGACGGTGTCATAGCCTCCCAGGCCAAACTGTTCGCTGGGAAGGAGATTGCCGTTTGCAAGCTGGAGCCTCCCCAGAAGAGAGGCGGAGAGCTTTTTCGGCAGCGTGATGATGTCTCCCGCCGTCAGACGGCCGTAGACATAGCGGTTTTTGGCGCGGTAGCGCAGACTCTCAAAATCGCTGTCTTTCTGGTGGCTAAAGAGCCTTCCCGGAGAGCCGTAGAGCTCCAAAGAGAGGGTCAGCCGGTGTTTTTTGAGCTCTTTTCCCAGGCTGTAGCTTCCGTAAAACTGAGAGAGATTCACCTCTCCTCCAAAGGCCATCAACTCCCGCTCTTCGACAAAGAGGAAGTTGTTGTTGGTATTCTTGAAGTCAAAGCCGAAGGAAGACTCCTGCAGAAAGGATCGGTAGAGGGGATTGAAGGGGATGGTGTAGCGGGGGCTGACCTGCCAGCTGCGCCCGCTGCTGGAAAACCCCGTAAGCTCCGGCTCGATCTTTGCATACCCTCCGAAGAGAAGAAAGAGATGGCGCCATGGAAGCGGGGCGGTGTAGTGGACGGAATGGGCCTGGAAGAGGTTGATGTTGCTCGATAGGGTCGCCTGGTAGGAGAGGATCTGGTCGCACCCAAAGGCGTTTCCCCAGTTAAAGCCCCCGAACCAGCGCGCCTGTCCGGTGGTGCCGTTTCCCGTATTGTCTCCCCCTAAGTAGGGGCGGAAAGGGAAGCGGTCTTTGGTGATCAGTTCGATGTCCGTCACTCCCTCATCCTCTCCCGGAGTGAAGATGAGATCGGTTTTACGAAAGGGGTTTCGGTTCATCCAGGCGACGTCGGTCAGGAGGGTGTCTGCCGTGATGGCCTGCCCGGGCCTAAGCTGGACGTACCCTAAAAGAAGGGAATCGGAAAACCATCGGTTGTTCTTGCAGATGATCTTTCCGATCCTCCCTTCGATGACGATGAGCTGCAGCACGCCGTTTGTGATCTCCTGCTCGGGAACTTCGACCGCAACGACAGGGCGGTCATGCCGCCGGTAGTAGAGGATCAGCGCCCGTTTGATCTCTGCTAAGCCCTCTTGTGTTAAGGGCTGACCAATAAAGCGGGGCTCAAGCTCGCGCCGCAAGTGTTCGATTCCTCCCGGAACGTCCATATCTTTAAGATGAATGCCGCGCATCTCAGGCGTCCCAAAGGGATAGAGCATTCGTTCGCCGGGCATGAGAAGAATGCCCTTCAACTCGGAAAGGATCTCCTGAGCGGCGAAGAGACCTCCCGCCGCGCCGACAAAAATCAAGAAAAAGAAGATCCGCCTCATCGATACCTAAACCGGTTGCCGCTCTCTTTTTTTAGATAGCGGCTTAAGCGTTTGGTGTTGTAAGTGCGCACCTTGCGCAGCAAGATCTCATATTCATCAAGCATCTGATTAAAGGAGGGAAGGCTGTCTAGAGACTCCCCGCTTCCATAAAAGAGCGCGGCGTCATAGCTGACCAGAAAGCGCTTCGGAACAAAGAGAAATTCCGAGAGCGTTCGAAAATCCTGCAACGCCTCCGACTCCGCGCGTGCGATGCGGTTGGAGGCGGCAAGGGCTCCCTTCCACTCCTCCGAGTGGGCTGCGATGGAAACGCTCCTTGGAATGCTTGTTCTTAAACCGTCCTTGTAATAGATCACAAAGGGAGGCGCCAAAGAGGAGGAGTTGCTCGCCAGCAGGACGGGAAGCGCTCCTCTGCGCTCGTTGTAGACCCAGAAGAAATCGAGCGCTGTCTTTACATCCTGGTCAAAAAAGGTAAACCACCTCTCATAGGCGCTGTCGGCATATGCCGGTCCGGGAAGATAAAGCTCGCCGTTGATGGGCCCATCAATGTGGTTTTGCTCTCTTCTTGCCGTGTAGATCATCACGCGTCCCGACATGGAAGAGAGGGAGGCTCCTTCCGTTTTGATCAAAGACCCGTCGCCAATCAAGGGATGTCCCGGCAGGTAGTGGTCGACAACGACATGAAGAGTTCCGCTTGCAGTCTTTGCTGCAAAGCGATCGTTAAGGAAGGTGTGGCGGCCAGAGACAATGAAGAGGTTGCCGCTTCCTCCCTGAGTCATCTTGGCGTCATCCCGGAGCACCATGTCCCTTCCGGCGGCCGCGGCCAGAACCCCCATCCCCGAGCTCAAAAACCGGCTGTTTTGAAAGAGCTTGACATCGCGATCCGCAAAAGCGTTGAGCTCTCCCTGCCCGTAATTTTCAAAAGAGGCATTTTTCCCGAGCACAAGATCGCGATCGGCAACGGCAGTCAGATCGCCGCGGCCTCCTCCCAAATTTGAGACCAGGGCTTTGCCTTTGCTTCCCCCTTCCAGGGTAATGTCCTCGCTGGCATTTAAGACCACGTCTCCAAAGGCCGACGTAATCGTGACGTCGGCGCCCTCTTTTTCGCCCCCCTGGAGCTTAAGGCTTCCCAAAGAGCGTACCGTGGCGCTTTTTAAAGAGAGCAACTCAACGCCGCTCTTCTCTCCTGCCAGAAGTTGACAGCTCTTTTCCGTCCGGACAAAGAGCTCTCCTTGAGAAGCGCTGCAATAAAGCGGAGTCTTCATCTCCCTCTCGCCAAAGAGCGCTTCCTTCGCCTCAATCGTCAGATTTCCCCGCTCGCTCTCGATATGCGCCCCGATCGCCCGGAATGTCGAGGCTTTCAACCTCACATCTTTGGCGGCAATCAAAGAAGCCTCTTCCAACGTCATCCCGTAAGAGGCGGCGGCGTCAAGGTCTCCGCAAGAAAAGAGTCCCGACCCTTTTCTTTGGGCAAGGATTCCCTTCTCTCCTTGCACAGCAAGATGAAGATCGCCCTCCCAAAAGGACTGGGGCGCGCCAAGCTCGCCTACCGAGCCGATGCGAGCCGCCGCTCCCTCTCCTCCTAAAAGCTTAACTCCTCCCTCTATCCCTCCCTCAGGAAAGATGAGGTCTCCTTGCACCGTATAGGCTCCCTTGCTTCCAAAAGGAGAGTGTCCGATTTGCGCATAGGCCGAAGGGCAGAGGCCGCCCTGCAGAGTGACGTCTCCCCCAATGGCATAGAAGACAAGATCGCTCTTGATGTCGGCGGCCCCTTCCGTCTTCCCCACCCCGATCTGCGCGTAGGCCCCTTGAGCGCCTCCTCCCTGCAGGGTTAACTCCTTGCCGATCTGATTAAAGACCACGTTCCCCTCTTGAGAAGAGATCTCCGCATAACAGAGGCTGTTTTCTCCTCCCTGAAGATGAAGGGCGCCTGCTGTATGAATGTTAATCCTTCCCGAGGCGGAATGGATCCGCGCCATCGACTCTTCTCCCTCGCTGCCCCCTTTTAAGAACAGGTTTTGTACCGTCAGGGCAATCCCCTTTGTTCCAGATTCAATCAGCGCGCCGGAGCTGCGTCCAGCCCCTGCCATCAGGCTTGCATCGCTGGCTGTGACCTCGATGTTTCCTTCTTGACTCTCAATAACCGCAGGATTGGCAAAAGGCCCTCTCCCCCCTCCCTGAAGAGAGACCTCTTCAAGAGCGCGCAGACGGAGAGCTCCCCTCTCTGTTTTCAGCTCCGCAGCCACATCCGCAAGTTCCGAACTGCCGGAGAGAAGACGGATAGAGCCTCCCGACCACAGAGAGACCGTTCCCTTCCCGCTTTGAATGGACGCCTTAGCTCCGGGAGCGCTCCCCCCCTCCAAACGAATCTCTCTTCCCGGAGCCGTCGCATTCAAGGTGATGGCGCCGGTAGCGGAGACGATCTTTGCACAGGCTCCCTCTTCCCGACCTCCCGAGAGGACAATCTCTCCCTGAGTCGTCGTCAAATGGATGGCGCCGGCCTCCGTCTCCAAGCGGCACGGCGTGCGGCTCTCTTTTGATCCCACCTTAAGATCTCCCTGGCCGGAAAGACGGATCCCTCCCATTCCTTCGCTCTTAAGTGAAGCCAGCAGAGAGATCCCCTCTTCTGAAGTTAAGACAATGCCGGAGCCTGACGCCTTGAGAGGCGCTAAGAGTTCGATCTTTCCCTTCGAGGAGATCGAAATTCCTTTTGCCGCCTCAATCTCCGAAAAAAGATCGACCTCTTCACTCGCGCTCAAGGAGAGAGAGCCTTGCGTCTTGACGGGCTGGCAGAGCCGGATATCCCGTCCTCCCGTCAAGGTAATCCCTTCCTGCCCTTGGGTGGCGACGCTTGCGTTTATGTTGATGTCTCGAGAAGAATCCAGGATCAGCCCCCCCTCCCCTGAATTTTCGATGGAAGAGTTGATCTGAACATCTCCCGCCGTCACTTCGGGAACAAAGGAGCGCAGCGTCAGACTGTAATCCGAATGGTAGGCAAGCGGCGCGCTTAGGATCACGTCTCCCGGCTCCCTCCCTTTTCCTCCGGCGGACTGGACGATCACGTCTCCTTCCTGAAGCGCCGCTTTAAGCGTCCCGACGTTAAGGACGGAAGAGCCGTCCGCCGCGAGCGGATGAAAAGGAGAGAGCCTGGGGACATCTGCATCCCCCCGCTCGCAAATCGTCAGATTGGTCGGATCCAGGATCAGCGTACCCGCACGTCCTTGAGGGGCAAGGCGGTCTGCCCTTCCCCGAAAATCCACATACCCCTCTCCCAAAAGCGCCGCAAGACCCCCATTGCCCCCTTCGCTCCCTCCCCGAACCGAAAGCGTCCCGTAGAATCCCGTCGCTTCGGAAGACCAGGCAAAGACCCTTCCTCCATCTCCTCTTTCTTGCGCGTCGGCCGCAATCTTAGCCCCCTCTTTCACCACCGTTTGGCGGGCATTGGGAAGGCGAGGGTTGCTCCCTTGAAAATCGCCGCCGAGAAAGAGCTCTCCTCCTCCCAGCTTTCCCGATACGTCAAGAGAGGCGGTCTCGAACAGTCCGATCTCTTCTCCCAACAGGAAGAGAGAACCTCCCACTCCATTCGGGTTGGAAGCCGTAATCTCTCCGGAAATCTGGACCTTCCCCCCTTCTGCCATAAGAAAGATCCTGCCTCCCCTCTCTTCCGAGGCCAAGGCGTCTATTCTCACCTTGTGACGAATCGCCAAGGCGTAAGGATTGCCCTTCGACTTGAGCTCCACTTGCAACGCTTCGATCTCTCCCGTTTGATCCAGGCCCGCCTCTTCCGAAGAGCTCGCCGCTCCTAAACGAATGAAGAGCCGCTCCTTCCCCTCCGGGACAAGCAGCATCTCCCTCCCGACGCCCACCGCTGCAACACCTTTAGGAGCCTCTATTCTCCCTTCGTTAATGACCCGGGGAGCAAGCAGAAACAGATCCCCGTCGCCCGCTGTGATCCTCCCCAGATTCACAATCTTTCCCTTTCCTTCGCCTGAAAAGAGAAGATCTTCTCCCTTGAAGGGATCGCCCTCTAGGCGCTCGAGCGTCGAGGCAATAAAGGAACCGACTTGGACCACCCCCTCTTTTCCTACCAGGATGCCGTTGGGATTGATCAGAAAGAGCCGCCCGTTGGCTTCCAGCCTCCCTAAAATTGCGCTCGGATTGCCTCCGATGACGCGATTGACGACAAGCGAATCCTTGCCCGGCTGGATGAAGCGGGCCAGCTCTTTGGAAGCGATGGAAAACTCGTCCCAGTGCAAAAGCGCTCTCTCTGAGGTGACGATCTTGAGGCTCTTGTCTCCCTCTGCATGAAAGAGCGCCTCGCCGGAAACGACCCTCCCTCCCTTGGGGAGTGCCTCTGCGATCGCAAAGATGAAAAAAGAGACAAAAAAGAGACAACGTCTGCGGAGCGCCATATTTTCTTTATGGTTTAAAAAATTTTTTACTACAAGATGCGAAAGGCGGATTTTTCTTGTTTTCCGCCGTTTCGATCTTCTATAAATAAAGAAGCATGCGCACCATAGCAAAGCTCTTTGGCAAATCTCCTTTTGCTCCCTTGCAAACCCACATGAAAAGCGTCGCGCGCTGTTTGGAGAAGCTCTCCAACTCTTTTAAGCTTCTCTTTGAAGGGGATTTTGACAGGCTCGTCCAGGAAGCGGACGCCGTCTCCAGACTGGAACATGAAGCCGATCTGATCAAAAACGACATCCGCAACACTCTCCCTAAAAGCCTCTTCATGCCGGTTGACCGCGCCCATTTCTTAGAGATCCTCAGTTTTCAAGATAGGCTTGCCGACAAGGCAGAAGACATCGCCCAGCTGCTCACCCTGCGCCCTTTGGATAAGTTTGATCTCTTCAAAGCCGACCTCTTTGCCTTTTATGAAAAAAACTTCGAAGCCTTTATCTCCGCCAAAAAGATCATTGAGGAGCTCGATGAGCTTCTTGAGTTCTCCTTTGGGGGCATGGAGGCGGAAAAAGTAAGGGAGATGGTTGATAAAACGGCCTTTCTCGAACATGAAGCCGACAAGCTGCAGCACGCCTTCTTGCAAAAATTCTTCACCCTTAGCGACGACCTCTCTCCTCCGGCCTTTTACTTATGGATCCGCTTAATTAAAGAGATCGGAGAGATTTCCGACATCGCGGAAAAGCTCTCCAACCGGATCCGGATGACTCTAGAGTTGAAATGATGGACGGAGCCCTCTTTCTTACGATCTTTGTTCTCTTCGTCGGCTTTTACATGGCTTGGAACATCGGGGCGAATGACGTCTCCAATGCCATGGGAACTTCCGTCGGATCGGGCGCCTTAACGCTCGTCCGCGCTGTCTTCATTGCGGCCATCTTTGAATTTGCCGGCGCCTTTTTTGCCGGCGCGCAAGTCTCCCAGACTATCCAAAGAGGACTTGTCGACCCCGACCTCTTTTTGACAACACCTCTCGTGCTCATCTTAGGGATGTGCGGCGCCCTCCTCGGGACGGGCATCTGGCTCCAGATCGCCTCCTACTTCGGTTGGCCCGTTTCGACCACCCATGCCATCGTCGGCGCCATCCTCGGCTTCGGCGGCATCATCGGAGGGATAGAGGCCATCGAATGGGGAGCCGTCGGCTCCATCGCCCTAAGCTGGCTCCTCTCTCCTTTGATCAGCGGGCTTCTTTCCTACCTCATCTTCTCCTTTTTGCAAAAAAAGATCCTCTTTGCCCTAAATCCCGTGGCGGCAACCAAAAAACTTTTCCCCCTGCTCACTTTTCTCTGCTTTGGCACGCTCTCTTTCAACCTCTTTTTCCGAGGGGTCGGATCTTTAAGCTTTTCTCTTACCCAATCTCTTGCCTTCGCTTTTCTCATCGCCCTCTTTGCCGCCGCTCTCTCCATTCCCCTCCTCAAGAAAATTCCCCTCTCCCAAGAGGAGTTTCCCTCGAAAACAGCCCCCTACTCGGTCATCTCGCTCAACAAGGCCATCAAGCACCTTCAAAGAGTGCAATCCTTAAGCGACGAAAAGACCTCCTACGAGGTCTCCCTTCTTCTGGGAAATATCAAGGATTTGCGCGAGAGCGTCCGCAAAGAGACCCGATTTGAAGAGAGGGCGTCCGGACACCGCGATGTCGAAAAGATGTTTGTCGCCCTGCAGGTCTTCAGCGCCTGCTTCATGGCCTTCAGCCACGGCTCCAACGACGTCGCCAATGCCATCGGCCCCGTCGCCGCCGTCCTAGACATCGTCAAAAACGGCGCCGTGAGCGACCTCTCTCTCATCCCCGCATGGCTGCTTGCTTTCGGCGGTTTGGGCATCATCATCGGTCTTGCCACCTGGGGCTGGCGCGTCATCGAAACCATCGGCAAAAAGATCACCCACTTAACCCCCACCCGCGGCTTTAGCGCCGAATTCGGCGCCGCCGCGACCATCCTCTTCTGCTCAAAACTCGGTCTTCCCATCTCCACTACTCATTGCCTCGTCGGATCGGTCCTCGGGGTCGGCATTGCCCGGGGCCTGACCGCCCTAAACCTCATGACTCTGCGCGACATCGTTCTCTCTTGGATCGTCACCCTCCCCGCCAGCGCCGCCATCAGCATCCTGATGTTCTACCTCCTCAAGGCGCTCATCCTCTAGATCAAGCTAGCAAATACTTGACCATCAGCAGGTTAGAACAGGGCAGCTCTTTGTAAGCAAGAATCTTTCCCGATGCTTTAAAAGATGGGGGTCATTTCCCGCTTACGCGTATGTCGCTCTGACTAAGCAGCTTCTTGCCTGGAAACCACAGGCGTCTCTTTCTAAGGGACTAAATCTTACAATCTCTTTGTTTTAAAGCGTATGCGTAAAGCATTAGCATTTTATTTGCAGCACCTTATGCACACTCATGCGTCATTTCCTAAGAAATATAATCTTTTTAAGTCTTTTTATTTTAGATAATTAGAAAAGTTTTTTATAATTACAAATAATTATTATTATGTTACAATTAAATTATAAATAATTTTATTATTAATAAATTAATAAGGTTCAGATGGCAAACTTTCCAGTAGTTATCGGGGAACAAAAAGCTTATACGCGTAAGAATTGGTTTCCAAATTTTTTAGCAGGCGATCCTACTGCACGGGTTAAGTTGGCAGGAAACACAAGGTCTGTTGCTTGTCAGATTCTTGACCAGCAGCCACAAGAGGGTCATCAGCCGGAGTTGAGTTTTTGGAAAGGGCTCTTTTATGTCGCTCAAAAAGTTGACTTCTTGGATGGGAAGGGACCTGTTTGGGTGCTTTTCAATAAAGGAAGCCAAGCTAAATTTGTTGGTGCAAAGGTCGATAATGTAGCGACGCAGTGTTGGAACAAGGTCAAGGATGAGGATGGTCAAGTTGTTTATGATCAGCTTTCTGAAGAGGAACGTGCTTACTTAACTCATGACGTGCTGAATGAGATTCAAGCGAGGTATGCCACCAAAGATATAAAAGAAGTTGGTAAGAAGATAGAAGTTGCTAAGGAGATCATTAAAACCCTTAAAGAGTTTTTTCTTTCGGGAAAAAACCGCGTAGAAGATATGAGTAACCAGGAAAATCCTAGAAAAGAAGCCATAGCAAAGAAAGATGAATTTGTTCAGTTTGCAAAGTTTGCAAAAGAGATTCGTAGACCAATGTGGGTAAATGAGATTATTTCTGGATCTAACCCTAGCTTATGGCAAGCCATTTGCAGTTCTTTTTTTTCATTGCAAAAGCCTGTTCCAGATGATTCCTCTCAAATACTCGCATGTATTCAAAAGTATTCACCATCACTCACTGAACCTGACATTCAAGAGATTCTTAAATATGTAGCCGAAAACCGCGAAAAGCATCTCATGAACTGTTGGCAACTAAAAATACCTTATTCCCAGGTTTGCCCTAACGATTCAAAATTAAAACGCCAATTACTATTTGGTAAAGATGGCAGCGTGATCATCAAATTTAACCGTCAGGGTACGCATACACAATTAAGTGGAGAGAAGGACACGATAATAGGTGCAGGGTCATATTCGAAAGTAAAAACGGGTTATGACCTGACACGCGCATCGTGTGTCGCCATTGCAACTGTCGTTCAGAAGAATCCCTCTCTCAAAAAAGATGCTGGTTATTACCCTACGTTGACAGGATATCAATTGGCTCATCAACATCTAGGAAATAAAGAGGGTATCGTTCCTATTAGAGGTGTGGCGGAGCAAAAAAGCAAATACCATGAGACATCGAGCTATTCAAGTTTTCCACGACATAAAGTAATGGTAGTGATGGATCTGCAATCGGGGGATTTGTTTGATGCTCTTCAGAAGAATAACTATTCCTTAGAGAAGAGAAGACAACAGGGATTGGATTTATTGAAGGGATTGTGCGCAATGCATGAAGCCAAGATTGTCCATCAAGACTTAAAACCTGCAAATTGTCTGATCACCGAAGATGGCAATCTTCTTATTGCTGACTTTGGCGGATCAGTTAAACAAGGATTGCAAAAGTGTGCGGGGACCATTGGATATATGGCCCCGACCCAAAGAGAAATTCAAGGTACAACAAGCGATATGAAGAATGACGTTTGGTCTGCAGGGATGATTCTCTGGGAACTCGTCACGGAAGATGTGACCCCCTATTTCAAATATCTCTCTCCTAAGGTCGCATTTGAAGAGCAGGCAAGTATAAACCCCAAGAGTGATGAATGGATGCTTGAGACAGGGACGACTAAAGAGACATTGAGACAAACGCCGTCTTCAGACGCAAAGATGGCTCTGTTGATTGCCGACATGCTGCATCCAAAGAATTCTGAAAGAGTTAATGCTGTAGAGGCTCTAAGTAGATATAACTCCCTTTTGTCTAATCTTGCTAACGCGACTTGAGAGAGGAGAGGATTTTGTTGAATTTGGCGGAGGCGCTCTTGAGGGCGCGGATGTGGCCTCTGATCTCTTTGACGGAGCGAGCGTTCAACACAGCTCCGTCTGAAAAGAGCGAGGGAGAGACCGCCTCCTGGATTCCCCAGCGGGAGTCCGAAGCTCGCTGGGTCATCTTGTTCCATTCGTGATCTAAGGATTCACACGTTTTTTGATACGCTTCCAAAGCGCTCCAATACTCTTGGCGCGCCTGCTTTTCTGCGCCCCTCCTCTTGTGGATTTTGCCCTCCAGCTTGAAAAGCTTTTTCTGCACGCGCTCCAAAAAGGCCTCTTCTCTCTTAAGGGCCCCCACTGAGAGCGTGTTGAGCTCTTCGGGATGCAAAATCAGAGAGCAGCCCGCTTCCGCCTCCCTGCGGATCTTTTCCCAGGCGCCTCTTTCCACCTCGCTAGCCTCCAAGAGCGCATGACTTTCCAAACAGGCCTTTTGATAGGAGTCCATCCGGACTAAAAGAGCCATGCGCAACTCTTCTTCCAAAGAACGCTCTTCTCTTTTCGGAAGCGCCATACTTAACCTCTCAAAAACATACAGCCGTAATTTTATTATTTTACTTTTTGCATTAACTTGCAATTGAATGTTGCTTGCGGATCAAAAGTTTGCCTCAGATGCTGTTTCATCACTTGTCTCTCTTTCCGGCGGAGCGGACAAGGCGCGAAAAAAAAGTGCGCATTTATTCAACCGGGGACTAGAGTAATAGTGTATGAGCCAGCTTCGTTCTCTTTTTGTCTTGCTGATGATTCTTTTAGGATCCTGCATGGGCGCAAAGAGGCAGCCTCTCTACCGCGTCGGAATCGATCCGGATTTTAAGACTCTAGAGCTCAACGGGATGGAAGATAACGTCTATGCGTTTTGCAATGAGCTCTTCCAAGAAGCGTCGCATCTGGAGAAGGTGCGCTTTCTCTTTGTGATCACCAGCTGGGATATCTTAGAGCTGGGCTTGGAAAAGAGAGAGTATCAGGCGATGGTCTCGGGACGCTCTTCTTCTTTAAGGCGCTATGAGAGCTACGATTACTCTTCGCTCTTTTTACCTACCGGCACCGTTCTTGTCGTATCGAAGGCATCCGAGGCAAAGAGCTTGGATGACTTGAGCGGCAAGATCGTCGCCGTCATCGAGGGGTCCAAAGGAGAGCTGTTGCTGGAAAGCCATCCGGCAATTGTCATCCGCTCCTTCCCTTCGATTCCGCTTGCGCTAAACGCCCTTGAGGGAAAAGAGGCGGACGGCGCTCTCATCCCCAACCTCTTTGCCCAGCACTATGTCTCCGGCCTCTTCCAAAAGAGCCTAAAAATTGCAGGCCCTCCTTTGACAGAGACGGGATTGAGGTTGATCGCCCCTAAGGAAAGAAGCCCCGAGCTCCTCGCTCTCTTCAACCGCGCCCTTAAGGCGCTTCAAAAAGAGGGAAAGCTGGAGAGGCTGCAAAGGAAGTGGGATCTTTTGAAAGTTTAGAGGTGCTCTTTATATTCGAACCGGACCAGCTGGAGCTCGTCTTCGTCGATGGGCAGGGGGGAAAGATCCCAGACGAGCTTAGCGTAGTTGTGGATGGACTGGTCGCTCGAGAAAACCCCCATGCCGGCGATGTTGTGGATGGCGTATTCCGCCCATTTGTTCGGAGTGAGGTAGAGCTCTTCGACTTTTTTTTGGGCGTCGTAGTAGCTGCGAAGGTCTTTTAAGACAAAATACCTGTCGGCCATTTCGGAATAGAGTCCTTCAAGAAGGGAGCGGTGGAGATTCAAGAAGGCCTGATGCTCGCCGTCTGTTTGAGCCAAAGAGCGGTTGCGCAGGGCATCGACGACCTGGCGGATTTGGGGATCCTTGTTATAGTAGTCCCAAGGGTTGTAGGAACGGTTTTTTTGTATCTCGGCGATCTCTGAGGCCGAGAGTCCAAAGGAGAAGGGCCACC
>MGME01000019.1:21797-88697 GCA_001796315.1 Chlamydiae bacterium RIFCSPLOWO2_12_FULL_49_12 | reverse complement strand
TGGCTCCGTCTTCCGTCCCGATGGTTAAGGCTCCGTTGATTGTGAGCTTCATGTTGCCCGTTCCGGAGGCTTCCTGGCCTGAGGTGGAGATCTGCTGGGAGAGATCGGCGGCGGGGATGGCGATCTCCGCCTTTGAGACGTTGTAATTTTCCAAAAAGATCAGGCGCAAAGAGGAGTTGACGTCGGGGTCGGCGTTGACCTTTCTTCCAACGGCGTAGATGAGCTGGATGATGTTTTTGGCAAGGGCGTAGCCGGGAGCCGCCTTCCCGCCGATGATCACCTGCCGCTTGATCTTGCGCGCTTCCCGGTTGGCCTTGAGCTCATAGTAGACCATGAGAAGATGCAGCACATTCATGAGCTGGCGCTTGTATTCATGCAGTCTTTTGATCTGAAGGTCAAAGAGGGCGTCTTCTGCAAGGCTCGGCGTATGGGCAATGACCTTTCCGCTTGAGTCCCTTATTGGATTGCGTTCATTCAAATAGCGGACGAGCCGTTTTTTATTCTCTCGCTTAAGGCGCAAAAATTCCTCTTGCGAAGCAGGATCGGAGGCGCTCTTGGAAAGCTCTTTGATCTTCGTGAAATCGCAGATCCACTCGGAACCGATGCGCTCGGTGATAAAGGAGGCAAGAAGGGGATTGCAATCAAGCAGCCAGCGGCGCTGCGTCACTCCATTGGTGATGTTGATAAATCTGTCGCTATACATCTGGTTGAAATCTTTAAAGATGGTCTCTTTCAAGATCTGGGTATGCAGGGCGGCGACGCCGTTGACGCGGTGCGAGCCGTAGATGGCAAGATGGGCCATCTTTATTTGTCCTCCTTCTAGGATGGACATGCGGCGCACACGCTCTTCGTCTCCGGGAAACTGTTTGCGGACAGAGTTGCAAAGCTCCTGGTTGAGCCGCTCGATGATGCGGTATTGCCTCGGAAGAAGTTGCTGGAGGCGGTTTTGGTTCCACTCTTCCAAAGACTCCTTCAATACGGTGTGATTGGTATAACCGCAGCAGGTCTTGACAGTCTCCCACGCCTCGCCCCAGCTAAAATCGTGATCGTGGGTTAAGATGTGAATCAGCTCGGGGATGATGAGTGCGGGGTGGGTGTCGTTGATCTGGATGCGCACCTTGTCGGCAAACTTGGAGATGTCCTGAAATCTCATCTCATGCTGGGCAAAGATGTCTTGCAAAGAAGCCGAGACAAGTAAAAACTCCTGCTTTAGGCGGATCCGCTTTCCCATCTCGTTGTTGTCGTTGGGATAGAGGACGTCGGTCAGGGTGGTATTTTCGGCCGCCTGGTCGAGTTGGCCCGCATTAAAGCGCTGCAACTGGAAATTGCGCGGCGACTCCTTGGTGGTCCAAAGCCGCATCGTCACGACGTTAAAGTCTTCGGATGCCCGGTATCCGACGATGGGGATGTCGTAAGAAAGAGCGCGCACCTCATCGCAATCGTCTATGTCGTAGACCTCTTCTCCTTTTTTGTTGGTCTTTTTGACCAGGCGTCCGCCGTACTGAATGATCTCTGCATACTTGTCCCGTCGGATCTCCCACGGATTTTCAGCCATGAGCCAGATATCGGGGCGCTCGACTTGCACGCCGCCCCACACCTCCTGATCGAAGATGCCGTACTGGTAGCGCAACCCATATCCCACTGCGGGATAGCACTGGGTGGCAAGCGAATCTAAAAAACAGGAGGCAAGACGTCCCAAGCCCCCGTTGCCCAGGCCCGGGTCGCATTCAAAGGGAACAGCGACGGAAAAATCGCGATTCATCTTTTCCATGACGCGTTTGACAAAATCCAGCGCTTTGAGATTGATGATGTTATTTTTCAAAAACCGGCCGGGAAGATACTCCATGCAGATGTAGAAGATCTGGCGGGACTGGTTGGAGCGATAGGAGTGGATCCGCGCGGTCCAGTGCATCATGATGACCTCGCGAAGCGCCATGGCAAACGCGCGGTAGAATTCCTCGCTGCTCGCCTGCTCCTCGGTCACCCCCATGATGGTGATCAGGTAGCGGCGGATGCGTTGAATGATGAGATTTGCCTTTTCTTCAAGCGAGAGTTCCACTCTAGATTGCCTTCTTTCTTTTTTTCCTTATAATAGATTGTGTGAATAAATATGAACTGATTGTATTGGGAATTGCGCCGGCAGGAGAGCAGGCGGCATTAAAAGCCGCTTCTTTAGGCTGCAAAGTGGCAATTGTTGAGGCGCTTCAAAGCGAAAAACCGCCTCCTCCCCCTCTCCATCCGGGTTTTCACAAAGAACCGACCGCCGCCCTCTTTCGCTACCAAAAAAATTATCTTTTTGAAGAGAACGCCTGCGAGATCAAAGAGAATCTGAAGAGAAACGGCGTCGATCTCTACCAGGGGCTGGCGTCCTTTGAGGATCCCCACACGCTGGTGATCTCCGGCCCTAGGCCCCAGCGCCTCCAGGGAAGCTATATCCTCATCGCCACGGGCTCCTCTCCCTACCACCCTCCGGAGATCCCCTTTGACGGCAAGCGGATCCATGACGCGGACTCCATCCTGACCCTGAAAAAGGCGCCAAAAAGTCTTTGCATCGCGGGAGCCGGCGTCATCGGATGTGAATACACTTCCCTCTTTTCGTCTCTTGGAACCCTTGTCTATCTCGTGAATGACGCGGAAAAGGTTCTTCCGCAAATCGATCGGGAGCTCTCCTCAGAGCTGCTCTACCAGATGAAGCGAGCGGGAGTGCATCTCTTTTTAGGGACGCGGGTCGAGCGCATTGAGAATCCCGAGGAGGCCTCCCGTCCTCTGAAAATCCGCCTCGGAACAGACGTTGAGATCGAGGCGGAGTGCTTTCTTTTTGCCGCCGGAAGGCTCGGCAATACCCGCACCTTGAAAGGAGAGCGGATCGGCTTGAAGATTCAGGAGCGCGACACCATCGGCGTAGACGCCGCCTATCGCTCCAATATAGCGCACATCTATGCCGTAGGCGATGTGATCGGCTTTGCCTCTCTTGCCGGAACGAACCGAGACCAGGGAGCTGCCGCCGTCTCGCACATCTTTAGAAAAAACCGCGCCCCGCACCTTCCCAAAGCCTTCCCCTACGCGCTCTTCACTGCTCCCGAAATCGCGCTCGTCGGTCTCTCCGAAGAGGAGGCTCAAAAAGAGAACATCGACTACTCGACGGGAATTGCCAGATATGACGAAGCGACACGCAGCAAACTCATGGAAGAAGCGAGGGGGTTTTTAAAGATCGTCTTCAACCGCTCCACTCTGGGCGTCCTGGGGATCCACATCATCGGGCCTCTGGCCTCAGAACTGATCCATTACGGCGTTGCGCTCTTGGAAAACCAAAAAAAACTAGACCACGTCGCCGAAGACCTCTTTACCTACCCCTCGCTTCACCATCTCTACAAACTGGCGGCTCTCGACGGCATAAAAAACGGACTCAGGCGGTGAGGTGAAAAACCGGTTCATTATCAACGCGCTCTCTCTCTTCAACCGCTTTAGAAAAAAAAGAGTCCTCTACCCCGCCGAGAAAAGCTTCCTTGTCGTCTCGACAACGGGCTTGGGAGATACTCTCTGGGCGACTCCTGCCATCCGGTGCTTAAGGGAGAGCTTTCCCAAAAGCTACCTTGCCGTCTTGACAAGTCCCGTTGGATGCGAAGTTCTCAAAAAAAACCCGCACATCGACGAGCTCTTTGTGGTGAAGAACTCGTCTCTTTCTTTTTTAAAGGTCTTTTTCCGCCTGCGCACAAAAAAGATAGAGACGGCGCTGCTCTTTCACGCCTCCCAGCGTCTTGCCCTTCCCCTCTGTGCTTTTCTCTTTATTCCTGACATCATCGGAACAAAGGGATGCAGCAAGGGACTCGATGCGCTCCTGACAGCCGCTTTAGAACAGAAAGAAGAGCACGAAATCGCAAGACGCCTCTCTCTTGTGCAGCGCGCAGGAGCAACGCTCTCTTCGCTCTCTTTGGAAATGGCCTGGGACAAAGAGGATGAAAAGCGGGCGGAGGGCTTCCTCGAAAGCCACCGCATCCCCTCCTTTTTGCCGCTCGTCGGCCTCCCCCCGGGAGCCAAAGACCGCTTCAAACGGCTCCCTCCCGCTCTCTTCGTCCGCCTGGGACAAGAGCTCAAAGAGCGCCTGGGGTGCCAGATCTTCGTCACGGGGAGTCTAAGCGAGCGCTCCTTAATCGAAACCGTCAGCTCTCAAATCGAGGGAGCGATCCCTTTAACGCTCCCCATTTCCGTTTTCTCCGCTCTGCTTAGCCGCTTTGCGCTCTTTATCACGAACGACACGGGCCCCATGCACCTCGCCGTCGCGGCAAAAACCCCCACCCTTGCCCTCTTTTCACCCACCGATCCCAAGCGGTGCGGCCCCTACCACGCCCCGCGCTCGCGCGTGCTCTACAGGCCCGCCACCTGCTTCCCCTGTCTGAAAAAAAAGTGCCAAGAGCCCTTCTGTCTTTTGCAGATTCCATTTCAAACCATTGTCAATGAGGCGCTTGAGCTCTATGCCCGCTAATGCGCCCCTCATCTTCATCATCATCTTAAACTGGAATGGAAAAGACGACACCCTTGCCTGTCTCGCCTCTTTGCAAAGCGTCTTTTATGCGCCCTTTAGAATCGTGGTTGTCGACAACGGATCGAGCGACGGCTCGATAGATGCCATCGAAAGCGCCTACCCCGCCGTCGCGCTTCTAAAGAATCAAGAAAACCTCGGCTTTGCCGAGGGCAACAACATCGGAGCTGAATTTGCCCTAAAAGAAGGGGCCGACTGGATCTTCCTTCTCAATAACGACACTGTAGTCGAGCCCGGCATCCTCTCTGCCTTCTCCGCCCATTTTCAAACACACCCAAACAGTTCCCTCTCGGGCGCTGTTCCCTTTCTTTTCGATCAAAAAAGCCTCACATTAGATCATTTGGGAGGAAGGTGGAATGCTAAAAAAGCGCAATTTGATCTGATCGGAAAAGGAGCTCCCTTTCACGAAGAGCTCTTTTCACGCCTTCCGGAGTTGGACTACGCCTGCGGCTGCTCGCTCATGATCCGACGGGATGTCGTCGAAAAGATCGGGCTTTTCGATGCGCGCTTTTTTCTTCTTTGGGAAGAGGCCGATTTTTGCCTGCGCGCCAAAAGAGCGGGCTTTCTCCTCTCTATTTGCAAAGAGGCCCTTCTCCGCCACAAGGTCTCCGCCTCTTTTGTCGGAGGAAAGCCCCAAAGCCGCTACTATTGGTGGAGAAATCGCCTGCTCTTTATTGAGCGCAATGTCGCATTGGGACCGAGAGCGGCTCTTTACGTTCGGGTGATCCTTCCGGAACTGGTCCGCCTTTATAAATTGCTGCTTCTCAAAAACCTTCACGTCTTCCTATCGCGCCTCGTGCGGCCAGGATACGCTCAACCCGCTCGACTCCGGAAACTGCAACAGATCCGCGCCTCTCTGAAAGGAATCCGGGACTACTTTTTGCGCAGATTCGGCAAAGCCGGCATGTGCTAAACCGGCTCATAGGACGTGGTCGCAGCGAAAATTCTTGGGCTCTTTCTTGCAAAATCTCATCAGATCGTCTTCCCATTGCTTAAAGAACAGTCGCATTTCATGATTGCGCCAAAAGAATTCTTAAAGATTGCGAAACTTTTGGAAGATGGTATACAACAAAAGAGAAAGGATTTTGTGGGTCTTTATGTCATCCAAGAAGAGATTTTTTTGCTCTCTTTTTCTCCTCTCTCTGCTTATCTTTTTAGGGGGATGTGAAAAGGGACAGTTCGTCGTCAATAATGTCCCCGAAAGAGAGGCCAACGAGATCATTGTCTTTTTGGCAAATAAGGGGATTCGCGCAGAGAAGGCTCCTACCGCCGCAGGAGGGCCCGGGGCTGCCGCGACCGAAAATCTGTGGAACATCTCGGTCGAGGAGTCCAGAGCCACGGAGGCGATGGCCATCTTAAACCAAAACGGCCTGCCGCGCGTGCGCGGGACGACGCTGCTAAAGCTCTTTGCCAAAGAAGGGCTCATGACATCGGAGACCGAAGAGACGGTGCGCTACCAGGCAGGGCTTGCCGAACAGATCGCCAACATGATCCGGATGATCGACGGGGTCATTGACGCACAGGTGCAGCTCTCGATTCCTCCTCCCGAGACGATTCCCGGCGCGGAAGCCAAAGAGAAAAAGGTGACCGCATCGGTCTATGTAAAACACCAGGGCATCCTAGACAACCCCAACAGCCACCTCATCACTAAAATAAAGAGGCTTGTCGCAGGAAGCGTCGTCGGACTCGACATCAATAACGTGACCGTCATTTCAGACCGCGCGCGCTTTGCCGATATCGTCTTAAAAGAACAGCTCGAGGCCATTACTCCCGAAGCGAAAGAGTATGTCAGCATCTGGTCGATTGTGATGAACAAAGGATCCGCTGCCCGCTTCCGCGCCCTTTTTTTCCTTCTCGTCTTCATCTCGCTGCTGTTCCTTGTGATGATCGGATGGCTTGCATGGAAATTTTATCCTCTTTTGAAGCGGCAGGGAATCAGGGAGCTCTTTCATCCCTTTCCGATCCAGGAGAGCAAAACAAAAGAAGAGTCTGAAGCGGAAAAGACTCCGCCAAAAGAATGACAGCGGCGAGCCGGATTATCTTTAAATCCTTTCTCGACCTCCCGCCTCCGGAAAGAAGAAAGAGGCTGGTGAGCTATCTTCCAAAGGAAGAAGCGGAAAAGCTGGCCCTCCTCTCTTTTTCTCATCAAGACCCCACCTTGGGGATAACGGAGGGAGAAAAGCTCCTCGACACCTTCCATTACTCGTGGTTTGAGTCCACATTAAGAGCGCTCGCACCCCATGATTTGTCCCTCTTTCTATCCGCCCTCTCCGCCCCCTTGCAAGACCGGCTTATTCAAGACCTGGGCTGTTCATCGGAGCTCTTTTCCTTAAAACCGCAAGCCCGCGCTTTTTTACAAAAAAGAGTCTTCGAAGCTCTTACGAAAGAGACATTCCCTCTCCTCCCTCTCGAATGTCTTCCCCAAAGCCCTTTAAATACGCTCCTCTTTCTTTCCTACCCCCAAAAGCTGAAATTCATTGATCTTCTGAGCATGCATGATTTAGCTTTAGAATTGAAACTGATCATCAAAAAAGAGAGATTCGAGAAACTGATGCAAATCCTTTCGGAAGACGAGAGGAGCTATCTCGCCCCCCTTTTAAAACAAACGGAACACCTGAGCTTTCGTTCCATGAATTTAAATAAATGGGACGGCAATCCGGCTACCTTAAGAACTCTTTTGCGCCAGCGAGGGATCAATCGCCTTTCCAAGGGAATGTATGGCGCCGATCCCAGCCTTCTCTGGTATCTCACCCGCCAGCTTGACATGACATCCGCTTCCCTCTTTCAAAAACTCCACACTCCCTTGGATAATTCTTTAGACTTTTCCAGACTGCAGGAACAGATCATTAACCTGATAGAGCCTTTTCGAGAGGCGCCAAGCAAAGAGAGTCCGGCATGAAGTTTTTTTCTCTGATCTATCAGGGCGATGTGCATCCTTCCACAGATCAAAAGGTGATTCCTAGAGAGGAATACAGCACGCTTCTTTCGGCATGTGAAATTCTCGAAAAGGCAAAAGAGGATGCCGGTGAACTTCACAAGAAGACAAAAGAGGAGTGCGAGAGCTTAAAGGAGAGCGCCAAAAAAGAGGGCTTTAATGAAGGTCTTGCCCTCTTCAACGCGCACGTTGTCTACTTTGAGCATGAGTTGACAAAGATCCGCCATGAGATGCAGCAATCCATGCTCCCTCTCGTGCTGCAGGCCGCAAAAAAAGTGGTGGGAAGGCAGCTCGATTTAAAGCCCGATACCATCGTTGACATCGTGCTTCAGGCGCTGACTCCCGTCACCCAAAACCACCGCATCACGATCTATATCAACAAAGCCGACCGCGACTATCTTGAAAAAGAAAAGCCGCGCATGAAAGAGATTCTGGAGCATCTTAAGAGTTTAAAAATTGTAGAAAGAGACGATGTTCCTCCTGGGGGATGCGTCATTGAGACCGAAACCGGAATCATCAATGCAACCTTAGAAAATCAATGGCGCAGCATTGAGGCCGCTTTTGAAAAATACAAAAAGCCACCCCTTTCCCATGAATAAAAAACTCTATCTTTTCCTGTTTTGTCTGCTTCTCCTTCCTTTGTTCATCTTTGCCCAGGAAGCAGGCTTGCCCGAAGTCGCCCCTCCTACCATCATCACAGAGCTTGCCGTCCTCGCCGGACTCTCCCTCCTTCCCTATGTAGTGATGCTCTTGACCTCCTATGTCAAGATCGTCATCGTCCTCTCTTTGCTTCGCAACGCGCTGGGCGTCCAGCAGAGTCCTCCCAACCAGGTCATCAACGGCATCGCTCTTTTGATGACCATCTACGTCATGTTTCCAACCGCCTCGCAAATGTATGAAAAGAGCCGAGAATTCATTCACAAACAGCCCCCTACAGAACTCTTCTCCGGACCCACGGCCGCCTACATGATTGAGATTGCCGATCAGGCCAAGGAGCCGATGCGCCAGTTCCTCGAGAGAAATACCCTCAATAAACACATCGCCACCTTTTACCAGCTCGCTTACAAGTCTCTTCCCGAAACTTTCCGGCCCTCCCTAAAACAGACGGACTTTATCATCTTAATTCCCGCCTTTATCACCTCTCAGCTAAAAGCTGCCTTTGAGATCGGGGTCCTCATCTACCTGCCCTTCTTCGTCATCGACATGGTTACCTCCAATATCCTCCTCGCCATGGGCATGATGATGCTCTCTCCTTTGACCATTGCGCTTCCTCTCAAACTCTTGCTTCTGGTAATGGTCGACGGCTGGACGCTTTTAATCCAGGGCTTAGTTCTCACATTCCGTTAGGAGGAAAAGATGTTTAGCGCAGAAATCTTCCAGCTCTCCTATCAGGCTCTCTTGCTGATCCTGATCCTCTCTGGCCCCCCCATTCTCATCAGCATGGCTCTGGGGCTCTTTGTGGCCATCTTCCAGGCCGCAACGCAGATTCAGGAGCAAACTCTCTCTTTTACCGTCAAGCTGATCGCCGTCATCCTCACTCTCTTTATTCTTGGAGGATGGCTAGGCGCTCAAATCATGCAATTTACGAACACTATTCTCGTCAACTTCCCGAAATGGAGCTACTGAAGGGATGGACGGATCTCCCACAGCCGACTACCTCTCCTTTCTTCTCTTTTCCTCCCACATCCCCCCCGTCACCGTCCTCTCCTTTTTCTTCCTTGGGCTCTTTAGGATCGCTCCCATCGTCGCCTTCGCCCCCTTTTTGGGCTCCAAACTGCCCCAAGGGGTGAAAATAGGCCTCGCCATCTCGCTGGTCCTCCTCCTTTTGCCTCAGATCATCTCCACGGCAAAAGAGCCCGTAGCGTTTAATATGACTTTCGTCGGGCTTTCCCTAAAAGAGCTTTTCATCGGATTTATCATCTCCTTTTTTGTCACCATTCCCTTCTACATCGCGCAATCTTCGGGGGTGCTGATTGACTTTTTGCGCGGCTCTTCCGCTCTGATGGTCCCGGATCCCACCATGCAGACACAGATCTCAAGCATCGGCCTCCTCTATAATTACATGTTGATCGTCCTCTTTTTCTACATTGGAGGCCTCTTCTATTTTTTCGACGGCCTCCTGCTCTCCTTCTCCTATCTCCCCGTTGACACCTACCTTAAAGGGATCTTTTTCGCTTCAGGGTTTCCCTTCTGGAAAGAGGTGATCGCCCTCTCCACAAAGATTTTGGCCCTCTCCATCCAGTTTGCGGCCCCCCCTCTTGTCGCCGTCCTGATGGCGGAGATGTTTCTCGGCATCGCCAATCGCCTCGCGCCTCAGGTGCAGATCGCCTTCCTGGGCATGTCCATCAAATCGCTTCTCGCCTGCGCTCTTCTCTTTGCAGCCTGGATGTTTATTCTCCAGCAACTCGGAAAGTTTTCCGTCAAGTGGCTCACAGACATGCAGCGCCTGTTTTTTCTCTTCTCCTGAAGGGACTCGCCCGCTAGAGGAATCGATACGCAAATGAACTCGGGCCTTAAGACTCGAGGATTTTTGCGGTTTTGTGCCGAGTTTCAAACTCGGCCCAACCTGTCTTTTGAAAATGAACTCAAAAGTTGGATTTTCGGCTGCGCCCCTCTCTTATCGGCGCAATTTCACAACTTTTTGGATGGCGCATTCTTGTATTGAGTTGCAAAGTCGAGCTCCGCACCGGGAAAAATTTTCCCACTCGACATCTTCTCTACAGAGGAGAAAAGAGAAAAATCTTCCAGATGAAATATTTTTTGTTGACCCTAAATCGCCCTAAAATTTAGAGTGAAGACATTAAACGACACTTGAGCATTTTAGGTGTCTGTAACAAACTTGATGATTATTACTGATCCAAACCCAGGGGGATCTATATGGATTGGAACTTAAAAAAAATGTGGCCTGCAGCAGCTGCATCGCTTGTAGCGTTTACAAGCATTTTGAATGCTGTTGTTGACGATTCTCAAGTGAGAAACCTTGAGAACCGCGTCAGCACGTTGGAAAAAACACGCGGACCCGGCGGAATGATCAATCCTCCCGGCCGTCCCCAAGTAAAAGATGGCTATGACATCTTCGTCGATGCCGAACTTCTTTGGTGGTCAGTTTATGAAAACGGACTGCAATATGCTGTAGAAGGCCGCAACCTCACGACCCGCATTAACAATGGAGACGCCCTTGATGTAGGAAACGCCTACTCTTGGGGCTTCCGTTTCGGCGTGGGCTACAACCTTCCCCACGACGGATGGGATCTCTACGGCAATTGGACCTTCTTCAACAACCGCACCTCTTCAAATAAGAGAGCGCCGCATGAAGGCGGCTTCTTCCCAATTTGGATGAATCCCGATGCGGATGTCGTTACGACCAATACTACCGACAATGATGTCTATGCGGAAAAAGCGAGCGCCAACTGGGATGTCGAGTTCAACATCATTGACCTCGAGCTTGGCCGTGAATTCTTCACGAGCAAGTATCTCACCCTAAGGCCGCATGCGGGCTTCCGCTACCTCCGCCTGGATCAACGATTCCATGTTGATTACAGTGGGGGCAATTTCCGTCGAGTCGGCAATAGTTCATCAACCAGCGAAAGCGAACCCTACCATGTGCATAACTCCAACGACATGTGGGGATTCGGCCTGCGCGCCGGTATGGATACGCAATGGGGTCTTTCAAACGGATTTAGCATCTTCGGCAATTTCGCGTTTGCTCTTCTCCATAGCCACTTCCACATCAGCCAGGAAGAGTACTTCAGAAATCGTACTACCCGCCAACGCTTTGAAAGCTTGGATATGAACAACAGGAAACGCGTCGGACGTGCCACCTCGGATCTCGCAATGGGTGTCCGTTGGGATGGAATGTTTGACAACGATCGTTTCCATCTGGGCGTTCAATTCGGTTGGGAACATCATATGTTCTGGGGTCAAAACCAAATGTGGCAATTCGTCGACGATAATTGGCAATCCAAGTATAGCAAGGGCAACGACGAGCTCTCCACACAAGGTTGGACCTTGGCAGCAAGATTCGATTTCTAAACAACGAATCGATTCAGCTGTATTTACAAAAACCCGGAAGTTTACTTCCGGGTTTTTTTATTTCTAGAAAAAAAAGCTAAAAACTCGGCTTTGTACATTTTTTGACAGACGGATTTCGAGGAGGCGGCTTTCAGGTTGTAATTAATTTCGAAGGAAGGGTTAAATCAACCCTTCCTGAGAAATTAATTACAAGATGGGAGCCGCTCTCCCGAAAGACGGCCTCAAAAAATGTACAAAGTCGAGAAAAACAGCTCTGATAAAAAAGTATGTGCTATACAATTCCCGGAAAAATCGTAGAGATCGAAAAACGACTCCTCTTGGTGGACTATTTCGGCGAGCTCAAGCGTGTCGTCAACGAGTTTGACGAACCTCTAAAGAGGGGCGATTACATCTATGCCCAAAGCGGCCTTGTCGTCCAGAAGATCTCTAAAAAAGAGGCGTTGCTGGTTCTTGAAGAATGGAAAGAGCTCTTTTTCAAACTCAAAGAAGAGGATTTAAGGCTAACGCAGCCAAAGGAGGTTCCTTCGAGGGCAGGCATAAGATCGATTTTGGAAAAAAGCGGGACTTCCCTAAAGAAAAAAGAGCTGCTCTCTTTGCTTAAGCTGACGGACAAAGAGGAGCAAGAAGCGCTCTTTCAAAGGGCGAATGCCTTAAGGCAAGAGCGGCTGCAAAACTCCTGCTGCGTCCACGGCATTTTGGAGTTTTCCAATTATTGCAGAAATCTGTGCACCTATTGCGGCATCCGGACAACGCGAAAGACGCTTGAAAGATATCGCCTCTTGCCCGAGGAGATCGTACGGCTTGCCCAAGACGCCGTGAACAGGCTCGGCTTCAAGGCGCTTGTTCTGCAGTCCGGAGAGGACCTTTGGTACACGGATGAGATGCTCGTCGACATGGTGAAGCGGATACGGGAGAGATGCGGGGCGCTTGTCTTTTTGAGCGTCGGCACACGAAGTGTAGAGTGTTACACCTCCCTCTATGAAGCGGGAGCGCGGGGCGTTTTGATGAGGTTTGAAACCTCCAACCCGAGGCTCTATGCAAAGTTCCATTCCGGACCCAAAGCGGACTTGAAATACAGGCTGGAATTGCTTCGGCATGCAAAGACATTGGGCTACATCGTGATCACGGGCTCTTTGATCGGCCTCCCCGGCCAGACAGAAGAAGATATGCTCAACGATATCTTGCTGACAAAATCTTTAGGGGCGGACATGTACTCCTTCGGCCCCTTGATTGCCTCCTCAAGGCGATCGGACGCTCCGAAAGGGGATCTCACGACGGTGCTGAAAGTACTCGCCGCCGCCCGCCTTGCAGACCCGGACGCAAAGATTCTGGTGACAACGGCTCTAGAAACCTTGGACGGGGAAGGAAGGCGGCGCGGGCTGCTTGCGGGAGCCAATTCCCTGATGATTAACGTCACGCCTCCTCTCTGCAGAAAACGCTATGCGATCTACCCCAACAGGGCAGGCAGCGAGCTCTCTTTAGAACAAAACATCCAAACAACACGCGCACTTCTTTTAGCTCTAGGAAGAGCGCCAACGGATCTGGGAAGATGACAAAGACAGAAGACGTCGTTGACGAGAAACTCCTCTGGAAGATTCTGGAAAAGACGAAAAATCCTCCTCCTGAACGGATTCGGGAGATTCTTGTCAAAGCCCGGGAAAAAGAGGGCCTCTCCTTAGAAGAGACCGCCGCTCTTCTCAATACGGACAATCCCGACCTCCTTCAGGAGATGTTCCACGTCTCGGGGAGGATCAAAGACGAAATTTATGGGGAGCGCCTGGTGCTCTTTGCCCCTCTTTATCTTTCCAGCTATTGCACCAACGACTGCGCCTATTGCGGATTTCATCGCCGCAATCCCGCCCCCAGAAAAAGACTCTCATGTGAAGAAATCAGAGAAGAGACAAAAGTGTTGATCGAGATGGGGCACAAAAGGCTGCTTTTAGAATGCGGCGAGCATCCTCGTTTCAGCCCTATTGATTACGTCGTGGAGGCGATCGAGACCATTTACGCCGCCAAGTCGGGCAAAGGCGAGATCAGGCGTCTTAATGTAAATATTGCGGCCGCCTCCGTGGAAGATTACAAAAAACTCAAAAAAGCAGGCATCGGCACCTATCAACTCTTTCAGGAGACCTATCATCGCCAAACATACGAAAAGCTGCACCGGGGGCCAAAGGCCGACTACGAAAGACAGCTCTTTGCACACGACAGGGCCATGCAGGCAGGAATTGATGACGTCGGCATCGGAGTGCTTTTCGGCCTCTTTGACTACCGGTTTGACGCTCTGGCCCTGGTCTCCCACGCAGAGTATCTGGAGAGAACTTTCAATGTCGGGCCTCACACCCTCTCTGTGCCGCGATTCCAAAGGGCTGAAACCGTAGAGAGCGCCTTCTCCTGCGTCAGCGAAGAGGCGCTTCTACAAATCATCAGCATTTTGAGAATGGCAGTTCCCTACACCGGCATGATCCTCTCTACAAGAGAGAGCGCGGAGATCCGGGAAAAAGCCTTCAAGATAGGAATCTCTCAAACAAGCGCAGCTTCCAGAACCGCTCCCGGAGCTTATGGAAAGGGGGAAGTTGCGGAACAGTTCTCTACCCAAGACAAGCGCTCTGTAGACGCCGTCATCCACTCCATCCTGAAGCTAAAATTGATCCCCAGCTTTTGCACGGCGTGTTACCGTCTGGGAAGAACGGGAGAGGCGATCATGCAACTCATCAAGGCGGGAAAGATACACGAACTCTGCCGGCCCAACGCCCTTTTGACCTTAAAAGAGTACCTTGAGGACTACGCCTCTTTAGAAAACAGAAAACTCGGAGAAGAGATCGTAGAGAGATTTCTCTCTCAAATCCCGGAAAATCTTAAGCGCGAAACCGCCGTCCGGCTCGAGCGCATCGAGAACGGAGAAAGGGATTTGTACTTTTAGTAGGAAAGAGAAGGAGAGAGCAAGAGGATAGCCTCTTTCAAGGCGGCGATGAAGTTGTCGATCTCTTCAAAGGTCGTGTACGGAGCAAAGGAAGCGCGTGTGGTAGCCGGAAGGGAAAAGCGGCGCAAAGCGGGCTGGGCGCAGTGATGGCCGGTGCGGACAGCCACTCCCTTCAAGTCCAGGAGCGTCCCCAAGTCCAGAGGATGGATCTCTTTGACAACAAAGCTTAGAATCGCTCCTTTTTCCGGAGCGGTTCCTACAATGCTGAGGCCGTCGATCTGAAGCAACTTTTCCGTGGCGTATTCTAAGAGGGCCTTCTCCCAGGCCGCAATCCTGCCTCGGCCGATCGATTCGATAAAAGAGAGGGCCGCTCCCAGTCCCATCACCTGTGCGATGGGAGGAGTTCCCGCCTCAAAGCGCAAGGGGGGCTTTTGAAAGGTGCTCTCTTCAAAGAAGACTCTTTCAATCATATCTCCGCCTCCCTGATAAGGGGGGAGTTTTTCCAGCATCTTCCTCTTCCCATAGAGAACGCCGACGCCGGTCGGACCAAAGGCCTTGTGGCCGGAAAAGGCGTAAAAATCGGCGTCCAGCTCCTGCACATCGACTTCCATATGGGGCACTGCTTGCGCTCCATCAATGAACACGGGAACGCCTCTGGCATGGGCGCGCAGGATGATCTCTTTAACGGGATGAAGAGTTCCCAGGCTGTTGGAGATGTGGGCGACGCTTACCAGCTTAGTTCTCTCACTCAAGAGCCCGTCATACTCATCAAGGAGCAATACGCCTCGCTCATCGCAGGGAATCACCTTCAGGACGGCTCCATTTTCCTTTGCCAGAAGCTGCCAGGGGACGATGTTGGAATGGTGCTCGAGCACGGAGAGGATGATCTCATCGCCTGCCTGCACAAAGGCCTTTCCATAGGTCTGCGCAACAAGATTAATGGCGTCCGTCGTCCCCTTGGTAAAGATAATCTCCTCTGAGGAGGCGGCGTTGAGAAACTGCCCCACCTGCTTGCGGACGGATTCGTAGCGCTCGGTCGCTTTGCCGGCGAGCTCATAGACGGCTCGGTGCACGGTGCCAAACTCTTCTGTGTAATACCGCTGGACGGCATCGATCACGACTTGCGGCTTTAATGCCGTCGCCGCCGAATCCAGGTAGATCAGCGGCTTACCGTGCATCGTCTTTTTCAGCATGGGGAAGTGGCTGCGCACACGCGCCACATCTAAAGATTTTTTCTCTTCAATCATAGCGCTCTTCCGTCAGATGGAGGAGAATCTCCTTGCAAAAGGCCGTCAAGAGGATCTCTTGCGCCTCCTTAGTCGAGAGTCCCCTTGTTTTTAAATAAAATAACTCCTCCTCCCGCAGCGGGGAGAGGGTGGCTCCATGCTCCGCCTTGACATCATCGGCATGGATGTTCAAAAAGGGGCGGCTGCTTGCCAGGGCCCCCTCTTCCAAAAGAAGCGCCTTACTTAACTGGCGCGCCTCGCTCCGCGCTCCCTTTTTTGCAATCTCAATGGCGCCCTCAAAGTGCGAACGCGTCCCTTGATGCAACGCTGCTTTAAAGAGTTGAGAGGATTTCGTAAACGGAGCCAGATGGAGAGCTCTCACCTGAGTGTGGGCATCTCCTTGACCTTTAAGATGCGCAAGAGAAAAGAGCTCGCATTGCGCCTCTTCTTCCTGAAGGGAAAAGCGGATGTCTTGGAAAAAACCTCCGCTTCCCTCAAATGCGCTCACCATCTTCAGTAAGGCTTGACGCTTCAAGGCAAAGCGAAAAGAGTCGAAATGGCCGCCCGCTTCCCCCCGTACGCCGACACGATGAAGAGTGAGGCTTGCCCCGGCGCCGAGATCACACTCGAGAAAAAGATGGGTGCAGAGAGGCGGAAGCTCTCCCTCCCGCCTTAAGGAGAGCGAAAGAGAGGAGCGTGCGCTTACGTAGAGATGGATGCGGGGAAAGGCGTAAGAGGAAGAGGCGTCTCCAAAGAAGAGAACGCGCAAGGGTCTTTCAAGGCGCACCCCTTCGGGAAGGTAGATCAAGACGCCCTCTTTGTGCAAGGCAAGATTGAGGAGCGCGAGCGGATCGTTCTTTTCGCTTAAACTCTTTCTCCACTTGCTCTCTAAAAAAGAGCCGTAGGAGCGCAAGGCTTGGGAGAGCGGAAGGACCGTACATTCTAAAGGAAGCAAAGAGAGTCGGGGCTGAAACGCTCCATTTACAAAGACTAGGGAGAAAGAAGCGGGCTTTACTTGCGACTCCTTAAAAAAAGAGCCGGCCTTCTTTTCTGTTTGGCACAAAAGCTGCCTCTTGACTAACGGGGCAAGAGAGGAAAGACCCCCTTGCAAAAAGAGCTCCCATGCTTGTTTGCGCAAGGGGGCAAGAGGCCCGCTCTTCTCCAGAAGAGAGCGCAAAGAGTGCAGGGTGTGCTCTTCTAAACGCTTCGTCATTTTTGGATATCCGCCTCTTCAAGAACTCCTTCGTAGCCCTCTTCTTCTAAAAGCCGCGCCAACTCCGGCCCTCCTGTCTTCACCACTCTTCCGTCCAAAAGAATGTGGACAAAGTGAGGCTCGATTTGCTGCAGGAGGCGGCTGTAGTGGGTGATAAAGAGATAGGATTGCTCAGGAGTGCGCCTCTCTTTTAAGGTCTTGGCAAGGAGCTTTAAGGCGTCCACATCGAGTCCGGAATCAATTTCATCGAAGAGGGTCAGGCGCGGCTTTAGGACGGCAAGCTGCAGGATCTCGTTGCGCTTCTTTTCGCCGCCGGAAAAGCCCTGGTTCAGTCCGCGCTTTAGCCACTCTTCCTTGCGGTCTACAAAGTCCATCTTCTCTAAGAGAGACTTTCGAAAGCTCTCTTCGCTTAAACACTCCTCTTTTTGCGCTCGCCTCTTTGCGCTCTCGGCGGCAAAGAGGAACTCGAAGTTCGAGACTCCCGCTACTTCGACAGGGTCTTGAAAGGTTAAAAACAACCCTAAGCGAGCCCGCTCTTCCACAGAGAGCGCTGTCAGCTCTCTTCCAAGAAAAAAGATCTCCCCTCGGGTGACGGACAAAGAGGGATCTCCGGCAAGCGCCTTGGCAAGGGTCGACTTGCCCGCTCCGTTGGGGCCCATGAGTGCGTGAATCTCTCCCGGCCGGATGGTAAGATCGAGCCCTTTTAAGATCTCTTTGCCTTCCGCCTCTACGTGCACATCTGTCATCTTAAGCATGGCTACCCCACGGAATGTTCCAGTTTCAAAGCAAGCAACTTCTTGGCCTCTTCGGCAAACTCGAGAGGAAGCTCGGAAAGGACCGCCTTGCAAAATCCGCTCACGATGAGCTGGATCGCCTCTTCACGCGAAAGCCCCCTGGATTGCAGATAAAAGAGCTGCTGCTCATTCATGCGGCAAGTGGAAGCCTCATGTTCCACGACTGCCGTCCCGTTTGCCGCTTCGATCGTAGGAAGCGTGTGCGCCGCACACTCTTCTTTGACCAGCATGGAGTCGCAGTTGGTATAGTTGCGCGCCCCTTCTGAGCGAGGAGCGATCTTTACAAGAGAGCGGAAGGTATTGACGGAGCTGTCGGCGGAGATCCCCTTGGAGAGGATCGTCGAGCGGCTCCGTTTGCCGAGATGGATCATCTTTGTCCCGGTGTCCGCCTGCATCCTGCCGGTGGTCAGCGCGACCGAGTAGAACTCGCCGACGGACTCCTCTCCCTGAAGGATGCAGCTCGGATACTTCCAGGTAATCGCCGCCCCCACCTCCACCTGCGTCCATGAGATCTTCGAGCGCAACCCTGCGCAACGGCCCCGCTTCGTCACAAAGTTGTAGATGCCGCCCTTGCCGGTCTTCGGATCGCCGGGATACCAGTTCTGCACCGTAGAATACTTGATCTCCGCGCGCTCTTTGGCAACCAGCTCGACGACGGCGGCGTGGAGCTGGTTTTGATCGTAGGCAGGGGCCGTGCACCCTTCGAGATAGCTCACATAGGAACCCTCTTCTGCGATGATGAGCGTCCGTTCAAACTGCCCCGACTCTTTGTCGTTGATGCGAAAGTAGGTGGAGAGCTCGATCGGACATCTCACTCCTTTGGGAACGTAGACGAAAGAGCCGTCGGAGAAGACCGCTGAGTTCAGAGCCGCATAGAAGTTGTCTCCTATGGGAACGACGCTTCCCAAATACTCTTCAATCAGCTCGGGATAGCTCCCTACCGCCTCCGAAAAGGACGAGAGCACAACTCCGGCCTCCTTGAGCTTCTGATGAAAAGTCGTCCCAAGCGAGACGGAATCGAAGACGACGTCGACGGCGACATTTGAGAGCCTCATCTGTTCTTCCAGGGGAATGCCGAGCCGCTTGAAGGTCTTTAAAATCTCCGGATCGACCTCCTGCAGGCTGCTCAATTTTTGTTTTTTTTTGGGGGCCGAATAAAAACGGATCTTTTGAAAGTCGATCGGATCGAAGGTAAGATTGCCCCAGGAGGGCGGCGCCATCTCTTGAAAACGCCGAAGCGCCTTCATGCGAAAATCAAGGAGAAAGGCCGGCTCTCCCTTCCTTTTTGAGATCTCGGCGACAATCTCTTCGCTTAGCCCCTTGGGAAACTCCTCCATCTCAATGGGAGTCGAGAAGCCAAAACGGTAAGAAGAGCGCTCATTTAAAATCTCTTTTGTTTGCATGAAGAGAAAGTATAGCCCATGGGATCAAAGGTTGGCAACCTTGTCGGCCCTTAGGGGTAGCGCCAACTATAATCCATTTACGTCCAAAAGCTTATGATTTTTAACCCCGTTGAGCCTAGGCCCCAGGCAAGCGAGATGCTCGGGAAGGTCGATCCCCAGACTTTCATGCCGCGTTTCCCGAAGGTTGATTTTGAGGCCGTGGGCAAGAAAGCGAAGCTGCTCGAGTTTTTCCGCCTCTTCTAAAAAGGAGGGAGGAAAAGAGGCGATCCTGTGAAGGGCGCTTGCCGTGTAGGCATAGAGGCCGACGTGTTTGTAGTAAAGTCTCTCTTTAAAGGGAATGTCATCGCGGTAAAAGGGAAGGGCGCTTCGGGAAAAGTAGAGGGCAAAGCCTGCCGCGTCGCAGACGACTTTAACCACATGCGAAGAGCAAAGCTCTTCCTGCGCATCCACTCTTTTTTTTAAGCTCCAGACATCGATGCCCTCCTGGCGGGCGGTAAAGAGGAGCTCGCGGATCATCTCCTCGTGCACCAAGGGCTCATCGGCCTGCCAGTTGACCCAGATATCGGCAGAGACCCTCCCCTCTTTCATGAGCTGCACCAGCCGCTCCGTCCCGTTCGTACATTCCCTCGACGTCAGCATCCACTCGCCCCCGAAGCTCTCGACCGCCGCTGCCGTCTCCACGTCATCAACGGCCACGACGATACGGTCAAAGAGAGAGACTCTCAGGGCCGCCTCCCATGTCCATTGGATCAGAGGCTTACCCTGGACAGGAGCCAGGATCTTCCTGGGAAAGCGCACCGAGTTCAGGCGTGCGGGAATGATACAGGCAACGGTTTTATCTTTGTGCATAACAGAATTGGTTAAGATACCAAAAAACGGTTCGCTGCAGCCCTTCGTCAAAAAAGACGCGGGGCGTGAAGCCGAGCTTATTTTTCATCTTTGCGGGATCGACGGCATAGCGCAAGTCATGGCCCGGGCGGTCTTCCACAAAGGTCACGAGCCTCTTCAGGGCCGCTTCGCTCTTTCCCGTCTGCCTTGCGACCTCCCGGATCACGAGATGGGCAAGAGAGAGGTTGGACAGCTCTTCTCCTCCCCCGATGGCGTAGCTCTCGCCCAGGACCCCTTTTTCGAGAATGAGCCACACCGCATGGACGTGGTCTTCGACAAAGAGCCAGTCGCGCACATTCTCTCCCTTTCCGTAGAGGGGGATGCACGCCTCTTCCAGACAGCAGCGGATCATTTTGGGAATCAGTTTTTCTCTGTTTTGACAAGGACCGTAGTTGTTGCTGCAATAGGAGAGAGTCGGCGTGAGGCCGTAGGTGCGCGCATAAGCGAAGACGAAGTGATCGGCTCCCGCTTTCGAGGCGGCGTAGGGAGAGTTAGGAGCGTAGGGAGAGCGCTCGGTAAAGACGCCTTCCCATCCGAGAGAGCCGAAGACCTCATCGGTGGAGATCTGATGGAAGCGCACCCCCTGCACGCGGCGGACCGCCTCGAGAAGCGCGATGGTCCCGCCTATATTCGTATCATAAAAAAGAGGCGGCGCTTCGATGCTGCGGTCAACGTGGGTCTCTGCGGCAAAGTGCACCAGGGTGTCGATAGCATGCTTGCGAAGGAGCTCTTCCACAAGCCGTCCGTCGCGGATATCTCCTTGAACAAAGAGATAGCGCCTGTCGTTTTCGATCTCCTTAAGATGTTTAAGGTCTGCGGCGTAGGTGAGAAGATCGAGATTGACCACCTGTTCCGCTTTTAAGGCGTTTTTGAGTGCGTAACGGATGAAGGCGGATCCGATAAAGCCGGCGCCGCCGGTTACAAGCAGGCGTTTTGGCTGCATAGATACTCCTCTAAAATTTCCTTCCAGCTGCGAGGGGGCTTTCCGAGAAATTCCGTGACTTTGGAAGTGTCCAAAGCGGAATAGGGAGGCCGCCTGGCCGCTTGCTCAAAGAGCGCCATCGAAATCGGAAGCACCCTTTTGCAATTCAGTCTCATTCCCCTCTTATTCCCCTCTTCAAAAAGATCTCGCGCCATCTCAAAGCGAGTCATAGGATGGCCGTTGGCAAAGTGGTAGATCCCTTGCGCGTCGAGCAGAGAAAAGAGCGCCTCTGCAAGGTCAAAGGCAAAAGTCGGCCGGTTGACCTGGTCCGAGACGACTTGGACCTCCTCTTCTCGTTGCATCCGGCTCAAGACCGAGGAGAGAAAATTGCCGCCGCCCGGCCCAAAGAGCCATGAGGTGCGCACGATGCACCACTTGTTTGCCGTCTTTTCGATCCTCTTCTCCCCCTCCCACTTGCTCCTTCCGTAACCGCTTAAGGGGGCGCACGCATCCATTTCACGGTAGGGGCGCCTCATTGCTCCATCAAAGAGATAATCCGTCGAGAGGTGGATGAGGCGTGCATGGAGCTCGTTTGCAATCAACGCAAGGTGATAGGGACCGGTCGCATTGACTAGAGAAGCCGCCTCTTCTTCTCTTTCCGCCAGATCGACTTGCGTGTAGGCGGCGCAATTGACAATGTGCGTCGGCACGATCTTTTTTCCCTTGTGTTGCACAGCTTCCCATGAGGTGATGTCGCACTCTTTTCTTGAAGTCGCAGAGAAAGCCGCCCCCCTTTCTTTAAGCAGTTTGGCAAAAGCGGTTCCGAGCAGCCCGCGGCTTCCCACAATCCAGATCAGCATGATACCGCCTCGTGAAGAGAGGGCGCATTTTGATCCCTATCGGAAAGGAGGGGTTTTTTAAAAGGCCAGGCAATGCCCACAAAAGGGTCGTCGAAGCGAAAGGTCCGCTCCTCAGCAGGATCGTAGTAGGCGGAGACCTTGTAGAGAACAAGCGCCGCCTCGCTGAGCACGCAAAAGCCGTGAGCGCAGTAGGGGGGAATGTAGAGCTGCTTGCGGCTGCGGTCGTTTAGAGTCACTCCCGCCCACTTTCCGAAGGAAGGCAAATCGGAGCGCAGATCCACGATGACATCGAAGATCTCGCCCAGGAGAACCGTGACAAGCTTTGCCTGTTTTTGCCCTTTTTGAAAGTGCATTCCCCGCAGTGTCTTTCTTTGCGAAAGCGAGCAGTTGTCCTGAACGAACGCCTCCGGGATCCCGGCTTGACGGCAAGCGGCGGCGCGGAAGAGCTCAAAAAAAGCGCCGCGCCGATCGACATGAACCTTGGGGCAAAGGATCTTGGCCCCTTCTAAAGGAATCTCTTTTATTTTCATCATTTAGAGATTATACTCATCCTTTCTGTTTTAATCGATACAGCTCTTCTTAAAATCAGGAGGGAATGCCATCTTTTTCGTCTCTTGCCAAAAGGCGGCCTTAATGCCTGAAAAGAACCTCCCCTGGAGGGGATGGGCGCTGGTGCTTCTTGTCTTTTTGATTCCCTTTCAGAGGAGCTACGTCCACCTCTTTCCCAAAGATGTCCTATCTCATGCGGGCTGTCCCTACAACTGGATCAAATACACCCTCTTCGACCTCTTCTTTTTTTTCCTCTTGGCCCGCCTTCTTCTTGGCTTCAAAAATGTCATCAAAAAAAAAGAGGCGCTCGCTCTCTTTGCCTTTCTGGCCCTCTGCCTGCTCTCGCTCCTCTTTCACCCTTATGCAACCTATCTCCTTCCCTCTTGGCATCTTTTGAAGCTCTTTGGCGCAAGCCTTCTCTTCCTGGCGCTTCTTGCAGAATCTCAAAACAGGCACGCACCGCTCCTTTTACGCAGCCTCCTCACCTCGCTCACCTTTTCTTCTGCAGTCGAGAGCCTGCTTGCGATCCTGCAATTCTTTAAGCAAAAGTCTTTAGGACTGAAAGCGCTGGGAGAGGGAGTGCTGGACGCCGCGCGCCAACAAGGGCCGGTATTCGAGATGGAAGGGGGAAGCCGCTGGCTCTTGGATCACCTCTTTAACATCAAAAGAAACGCCGCCTTCCTTTTACGCGCCTCCGGAACATTCGACCATCCCAACCAGCTGGGGCTTTTTCTTGTGGCAGGGCTCATCGCTCTCATCTGCCTCTATCTCAAAGGAAGCCGAAAAGAGCGCTTCGTATTGTCCCTGCTCTTTTGTCTGATCTTTTTTGCCTTGTGTCTCACCTTTTCCAGGGCCTCTCTCTTTACCTTTTTGATCTCCCTTGTCGTGATGATCCCGGCTCTGGGAAGACAAGCGCTTCCATTATTTCGTCTCATCGCTCCCGTCATCCTTCTCTGCGCCCTCCTTCTCTTCCCCCAGATCCTAAAAAGAGGCGGCGTCTTAAATTCCACGCTCATCAACCGCGCTGCCGACCGGGAGCGCGTCCTCTACCAAAACCACTCTTTTGCCCTGATCAAACGCCATCCTTTCCAAGGAGTGGGATTTCGAAACTACGTCGAGCGGCTCAATGCCGTTAGCGCCACCCCTTTAGAAGATTCCCGCCCCTTGCTTGTCCATAACATCTTTCTTTTGGTCGGCTCTGAAGAGGGCCTCTTGGGCCTGTTTTTCTTTCTTGCCCTCTGGATGCTGGTTTTAAAGCGGGCGTGGATCGCAAGAAGAGACCCAACGGCTGCCGTCTTGGGCTCTCTTCTTTTGGCCTTAATCTTTTACGGCTGCTGCGATCACTTCCTTCTCTCTGAGCAGCAAGGCCTGCTCCTTCTCTTTTTTATCTTAGGAGGCGCTGCGCTCTCGTCCGGCGCCGCCCTGGAACACACTCCAACCCACCCTTGCACCGTATGAAAAAAAGACTCTTTTTCTCCCTCTTTCTAATTCCGGTCCTGGCTGCCGGCCTCTATGTGTACAAAAGCTACTTTGCAAGACCCTACTTAACCGTCATGGGCTACGTCCGCATGGCCGACGGGCTGGGCAGGCAGACCGCAGAGCTGATCGCCGCCTTCAAAGAGGAGATGAGCATCGGCTTTGTCCCGACGCACCGGACCCGGAAAGAAGACGTTCCCGAGGGCATTTGGCGCATCCTTAAGAATAGAAAACGCCCTCTGGGCAAAGTCATCCTCTTTGAGGACTGCCTCTTTTTCCCGGGGCATCTGCCCTATCAGAAGTTTAAGACACCTGCCGCCTCCGATCAGATCCGCATCGCCTATTCGATGTTTGAATCCACCGAGATCCCTCCCGAATGGACCCTGATCTTAAACACCTATTTCGACGCCGTCGTCGTCCCGGATCCCTTCCTGATCCCCGTCTACAAAAAGTGCGGCGTGCAGATTCCCATCTTCATGATTCCGCTCGCACTCGACCTCTCCGGCTTCTTAAACCGCCCCTTAAAAGAGCGTCCCAACACCCCTTTTACCTTTGCCAATCTCTCAAGCTGCGTCGACAGGAAGAACCAGCTTACCCTCCTCAAGGCCTTCGCCCGGGCCTTTGGAAACAGCGAGAAGGTCCGTCTGATCATCCAGGCGCGGTCCACCTTCAATAAACTCGAACGGAAAATCGCCCAAGAGATCGAAGCGCTCGGACTCACCAACGTCCGGTTTGCCGTCAACCCCCTGACCAAAGAAGAGTACGAAAAGCTCTTCGAAAGCATCGACTGCTATGTCAATCTCTCTAAAGGAGAGGGTTTTTCCATCCAGCCCAGAGAAGCGATGGCGCTTGGCATCCCCGCCATTGTGACGGACAACACAGCCCAGACCACCCTTTGTAAAAGCGGCCTTGTCACAGCCGTCCCCGCTCCCTACCCGGAGAGCGCCTTTTACGATTGGGGAAGGACCTATGGCTTTTCCTTTGGCTGTTCCGTCGACGAGGCGGCGGACGCTCTCAAAAGGGTCTATGACAACTACAGCGCCTATCTGCAACAAGGCAAGGCCGCTCGCCAATGGGTGAGACAATACGAATACAGCGCGCTCAAGCCCCTCTACCTCTCTCTGATCAAGCCCAAAAAGGTCCTCCTTGGAAAAGAGAACCGCATCACCGAGGAATACCTCATGACAACCTCCTTCGAACTTTTGAAGAAATATCAAAAGATTGCCCGCTCTTCGATACACAAATGAAAAGGCAACTGTTCACCAGCCTTCTCCTAAGAAGAAGAGGAATCGGGCACACACACGGGCGCGAAAGAGATTGCTTGAGCCATTATCCTAAAAACGGCAGTTGGAGAACGATTCTGACTCAAAATCTTGCATCCCTTTGTCATCAGATATAGGTTGAAATACAACGCTTTTCAATGTTAGATTCTTTTATTTGACTTTGCGGCGCCGCCTTGGAACGGCTCCGCAAGGCATACAAAGTCAAGTTTTAAACAAACGGCAGCGTTGATCATAAAATTAAACTGTCTAATCGCATGAAATTTTTACAATGGATAACACTCACTTGCACCGTTCTCATTGTCTCCTGCACGTCATTGTTTTGCAATATGGCCTATGTGACCAATGAAGGTAGCAATACTATCAGCGTCATCAATACTGCAACGAACACCGTCGCTGCAACGATTATTGTCGGTGCTACCCCTATTATTGTCGCAATCACACCCGATGGCAAAACGGCCTATGTGGCCAACGGGGGGAGCAACACGGTCAGCGTCATCAATACTGCAACGAACACCGTCACTGCAACGATTGGTGTTGGGTCAAACCCTACAATTCTCGCAATTACACCCGATGGCAAAACAGCTTATGTGATCAACCGAAATGATAACTCGGTCAGCGCCATCAATCTTGCAACGAACACCGTCACTGCAACGATTGGCGTTGGAGTGTCGCCTTTCTTCCTTACAATCACACCTGATGGCAAAACGGCCTATGTGACAAACGAGGATAGTAACACAGTCAGCGTCATCAATATTGCAACGAACACGATCATTACAACGCTTGCTGTTGGCACTTTACCTCGATTCATTGCTATCACACCCAATGGGACAACGGCCTATGTGACAAACGAGAATAGTAACACAGTCAGCGTCATCAATACCGCAACAAACCTTGTCACGGCTTCAATAGGCGTCGGGATCAAACCGTTTGATATTGCGATCACACCCGATGGCAAAACGGCCTATGTGACAAATCTAGACAGCGACACAGTCAGCGCCATCAATACCGCAACCAACTCTGTCTCTGTAACGATTGGTGTTAGCGGATCCCGTCCTAAATTACTTGAGATCACACCCGATGGCAAGACTGTCTATCTTGCCTATGAAGATATCTCCTTTGTGACAGCCATCAATACTGCAACAAATCTTGTCACGGATACAATTGAGGTCGGCCCCGCACCGGCAGTACTTGCGATCACACCCGACAGCAAAACAGTCTATGTGCCCAATTCTGACAACAACACAGTCAGCGTTATCGATACTGCAACGAATCGAGTCGTAGCAACAATTGGAGTTGGATCACAACCCTTAGCTATTACAATCACATCCAATCCGCAACCCCCTCATTCTCTTGCTGGAAAGAAAAAAAAGGACATCTTTGCTACGCAGACTGATCGAATTAATGTGATCACATGGAGCGCTCCTTCAGAAGGCATCTCCCCTGTGAGATATAAGATTTATCGCGATGCCGCTCTTACGAATCTTGCCGGCATGGTCTCTGCTAGCAACGCATTGAAATTTGAGGACCACAATCGAAAAAACCATACCGTTTATAGTTACTATATTGTATCTGAAGATCTGAATGGAGGTTTATCGACAGCAGCCAGTATCTCCATCTCATGAAAAAGACTCTCCTATTCTTCCTCTTTTTGTTACTCGCTTGTCCTCTCTTGTCGATGAATGTCACCCTAGAAGGAAAAGGAGGTTTTTTTATCCCTCCGACGAGCGCCTGCAAAAGATCTATGGCGGTGGGGCGATCTATGGAGGGGAGCTCTCATGGCGTTTCTACAAGATCCTGGATCTCTATGCAGATGCGATGTTTTTTAGCAAAAGCGGGAAGTCTTTGGGAGAAAGACGATCCACCCACATTCGGATCCTACCCGTCGGAATAGGGTTGAAGGGTTCTCTTCCTTTCGACCCCTTCGAGATCTATGTGGCGGCGTCGACAAAGCACTTTACCGTCAAGATCCACAACAACTCTCCCTATGTCGATCAACACCAAGAGAAAAACGGTTGGGGATGGGGCGCCAAAATAGGCGTCTCCTTCTTCTTTGCTAACCACTTTCTTTTGGATCTTTTTCTCGAATACATGCGCAAGGAATTTTCTTTTTCTCATTCCAAAAAAGTCGAGAGCAGAAAAGAGGTCGACATTGGGGGCGGAGTGATCGGCGGCGCCCTCGGTTACCGATTTTAACCCGTTTGCATACAACAGGATAGTTCCTGCAATACGGCAGAGGACCTCGGATAAGACCCACGCCCTTTTATGAGAATGCAATCCATGTTGCGGCTGATGCCCACACTCGCTTTTGAAGATCCGCCTTGTCCATAATATGTTGTATCTCCGGATGTCTGGCTGAGCCCTTTATTTTTTTATCCTCTTGGAATAGGATAAAACCTATGGCTGAAAGACCCGTTGAATGCAGTCATTGTAAAAAACCCATCTCCACTCTCTACAAGGAAATGACCCAGGACTCGACGGTTGTAACGGAGATGTGCGCCGACTGCCCCGTTTTGCAAAGAAGGCTCCATGGGACGGAAGGGGTAGAGAGAGCTTCGGAAGAAAAGGAAGAGAAGCGGGCGGGCGTCTACTGCGGCAACTGCCAGACAAACTTAGAGTGGGTCAAGATGGGAAACCCCTTGGGATGTCCGGAGTGCTATGACGTCTTTTCCGACGTCATTCTTTCCGATCTTTTAAAAACCGAAAAGATTCCGTCACGTTTAAAAAAGAGCCTGAAGCGGACGGCCCATCTGCCGTTGCATGCGGGGAAATCTCTTCAGGAGATCTTGGGCGTGACTCCCTCCAAGCAGCTCACCTCTCTCCATGAGGCGCTCAAAGAGGCTTTGAAAAAAGAGAATTACGAACAGGCCGCCTGGCTGCGAGATCAAATCAAAGCTCTGCAAGAAAAAAAGGAAAATGACAAGTAAATTGCCACCCTATCTTCTCGAACACCTCCCTTGGGAGCAAGAGGCCGATCCCATCTGGCCGGCAACGACCTTAGTCTTGAGGCGCAACCTCTCGCGCCGTCTCTTCCCTCCCAAACTCAAAGAGAGAGAGGCGCTTTCGGTAGAAGAGGATCTGAAAAACGCTCTTCTTGCACAAGCGGACTTCACGGAACCCCAATTCTTCAGCGCAGAGATGCTCTCCGCTACCGACAAAGAGTATCTATTCGAGCACTTTCTCTGTCGCGAGGGGTTTCAAAACACGCTCAGAGGCCAGGGATTTCTCATCGAAAAGAGCGCGAGCATCTTAGCGCTCTTTAATATCGAAGACCATCTGCAGCTCCATCTGAGCGCATGCAAAGCCGGCCTGGAGAAGGCGTGGACCTCTCTTTCTCAAATCAGCAGCTCCATTGCCAAAATACTCGATTTTGCCTATGCGCCAAAATGGGGCTTTCTCACCTCGCACCCCTCTCAGTGCGGCACCGCTCTTCAAGCTACCGCCTTCCTTCACCTGCCGGCGCTCATCCGCATGGAAAGGATCCAAGACGCACTTGCCAAACAGAAAGAAGAAGAGATTGAAGTCTCCGGCATGCAGGGCACTCCTGATGTTTTTCTAGGAGACCTTCTGATTTTAGCCAATCGCTTCTCTTTAGGCGTCAGCGAGGATAAGATCTTCTACGCCCTCCACTCTGCGGCGACAGAACTGACTCTTTTGGAAAAGAAATTACGCGAAGAGCTGCGCCACGACTCCAAGGCAGAGCTCAAAGACCTGGTCTTTCGCGCTTTTGGACTCTTGATGCACTCCTATCAGCTTCAAACCCCGGAAACGCTCGACGCTCTCAGCCTAATGAAGCTCGGCTTAGACCTGGGTTGGATAAACAAAATAACCGATCAGGCACTCAATGAGGTCTTCTTTCAATGCCGAAAAGCGCACCTGACCTATCTCGCAGAAGAAAAGGATCCCAAAAACCTTCCCCACGCGCGCGCCGCCTTCATCCACAAAAAGCTCGCCCCCATGCAACTCGTCGCCGATCCCAATCTCCGCTAAATCGCAAAAAATGAGGCCAAGCAGGAGTTTACACATTGCTTGTCGGTAGATGAACTCGGGCCTTAAGGCCCGAGAATTTTTTGCGGTTTTGGGCCGGGTTTCCCAACGGGGGAGGGATGAACTCAAAAGTGGGGTTTTCGGCTGTTTGCTGCCGCAAAGCTCTCCATCAGCTCTTGTTGAAAAAGAAGCAGGCGCTCCGACGCTTGCAGAAGCTCGATGACAAGCGGATGGAGTCTTTCGCGGCGGATGCAAGAGAGTTCCTCCAAGATCCTTCCGGGCCATTTTCGGATGTCGGTTTCTTGCAGCCTCTTTTTCAAAACGGCCTCCTTTTCCCAGGGAAGACTCCATCCCTTTTGCAAAAGAACCAAAGCGTCGGAGAAAAGAGAGAGCTCTTTTAGGAGTTTGACGCTCTCTCCTTGATCAAGAGAGCCCCAGTAGCGATGAATGGCGCCGATATAAGAGTTGACTTCTCGAATCGCCCGCCTCCCTTCGGCAGTCACAGGAAGCGTTCTTCCTTCCGAAGAGAGCTGTTTTTCGAGCAAGATCAGAAGATCGAAGAGGCGGTGGAGATAGAAGTAAGGTCTGTCCGCCGGCTCTCCTCTCTCCCACAAATGATGGTCCAAGGGATCTTGAGAATGAGGAATCTCCACGGTTGCCAGGAGGCCGTGAAGGACATTTTCTAAAATCAGACAGCTCTTAAATAAGAGGCTGTCTGCAAAAATCGGGGCGGAAGAGGGAGAATAGAGCTCTCTTGCTGCCTCCTTGACTCCGCAGAGGGCGAAGCGGGCATCGTTTTGAGATTTTCTAATCAGACGCTCTCTTTTAATGACGACATTGCCGGAATTCTTGCGCACCTGGAGCATCTCATGCAACGGACGCTCATGCTCTTTGCAAAGAACGTCTTCGATCTTTGAAACCGCTTTTTCAATACTTTGAAAAAACTGGCGGTCCTCCTCCTTGGGCTCTACCTCAAGGAAGAGATCATTGAGTTCTTCTTCTTTTTCTTGCGATAAGCAAGGGAGCTCGTTTTCAAAAATGAACAGGTTTTCTTTGCCGCACACTTTCAGCAAGGAGGAAAGAGTCTGCATGAGATGCTCTTTCGCGCTTTGTTGGGTGCGTCTAATCTCTTCGCTGCGCTCTTCAGAGAGCGCTCTTCGAGAGAGCCGCACCGAGCGGCGCAAAAGATAGGTCTGAAAAGAAGAGATATTCCACAGATGGCGATTTCCTTCCGTAATCAGCCTCCCCATGTCAATGAACTGTTTAATCTCTCCTTCTTTGAGAAGAGTGGAGATCTGCAAGCGCGGCTGGAGAGCTTCGAGCAGTTCGGCAATGGAGTGGGTGTTCAAAAGAGCGGGAGTGCTTTCATCGGGCAACAGAAGAGATTTTAAGAACTGCTCGACAATCAGCGCTCCGTTGACAAGAATGCCTTCGACAAAGAGATAGGGAAAGCGCGTACTCTTAGACTCTGCGCGGAGCCAACCCTCTAAAGAGTTCAGGTAGACTCCCAGGTTTTCTAAGGCGTTTTTTTTCATCTCGAACTTTCCTCCGAGGATTTCTTCGTGCAGTCTCTCTTTAAAGAGCTTGTTTTCCTCCGCAAGGAGCCGGTGAAAAGCGCTTAAGAGATGTTGAAGGGAGGGGGCGAAGGGAGAAGCAGCCGCATCCTTTCCGACAACCATGATAAGTTCCGGCGCCTCTTTGTTTCCTTTCTCCTCTATCCCAACTTCTGAGAAGGCGGTCGGAGAGAGGCGGTTGGACTCCCGCCCCTTTTCCGTCCCATGAAGGGTCTTATTGTCGGAGCTAGACAGTCGTTCCATATAGGCCCAGTCGCGCAAAGGGATATGAGGCCAATAGAGGGAGCTTAAGTAAAACTCTTCCATTTCATCCTTAAGGAAGACGACCTCTTCCAAAAAGAAGTGGATTAAAAAATTGTAGGGTTCTTTTTGATCGGGATTTGAAGCGCGATACGCTTCGCACACCCTTTCGATCTCAAGCAATATCCCCTGCATGTCAAAGAGGACCATCTGACGATGGGTTTGTCTCAAACAGCTCTCGATTGAGGGCAGGTCCAACTCCGGCGACGCAACCCTTTCCGTTAACTCCTTCTCGAGCGTCTGCAACACTCTCCTAAAACGGATCATCTCTTCATTGAGTTGGTCCACATAGGTTGTCAGCTCCATGCGGATGTAGGGAGGCAGCATCTGGAGTTTCTCCGAAGAGACGGCATGCGCTTTCAGGGGTGTCTCATTCCAGATTTTCAGGATCCATAAACTCCATGCGATCTCGCTTTCAAAGAAGGCGCGCGTGGCGCTGTCCAGTGCGATATTGGAGCTTTTCGACGTGACCATGCCGCACAAAGACTCGATGGAGGGAGGAGCGCCGGCAAATGCCTTTGTTGCCTCGTGCAGCCGATGCATCCCCCCTTCCAACTGACTCAGGCTCTTGTTTCCCTTTTCCCCAATCTTTTCTTTGAGAACCTCGATCCGTTGCAGATAGATTTCCGATATCACCATGAAGATTTTGATCGTCTCGCCCTCCGAATCGTGCATCTCTTTGGAAATGAAGAGGCGCATGTCGATAAACACCTGTTCCAAGTGGTTGACGACGCGAGCCAAAACAAAGAGCTCCCCTCTCATCTCAGAGCCTGAGGTCTCATAGAGGACGCGAATCAGGCGGCGCATCTCGTGAAGGACGAGGTTAAACTCGGCGACAAATTGAGAGGAGCACCCCTTGGGAGCCTCGGGAAAAAAAGAAGAGAGCGTCAGGGTATACTGCTGGAGAAATCCCTCCCACTGCTCTCGTTCTATTCCCATAGTCTCGCTCAACCGCAGAAGATAGTCCCTTAAACGACCGACGAAAACAACGAAATGGTTGGGAAGAAGAGAGACGAAGGGACAGCTTTGTTCGATTTGGGAAGGCACCATCTTAAAGGCGTCCAGCACCCTTTGATGGAAGGGGAGGATGCGCTCATCAAAGGAAAAGACCTCGCTAAACCGGCTACAAAAGCGCTCTATCTTCTCTTCGCATGCACGATACCCGCTGATCAGACGCAAAACCTCTCCTTTAATCACATCTTCCCGCATCCGGTCCAATTGAAAATCTCTGATAAATGAAAACAGCTCCAGATCTTTTAACTCGGAAAGAGGAGCCAAGAGATCGCTTTTCAAAGAGCGGATCAAACTCTCCCACTCCCCGCTCAAGGCTTTTTCCAAGACGCGGTCTTTCTTTAAGAGAGCCTTGCACACTCTTCTCTTTTCGTCTTCCAGCATGTTCCGAGAAGCGCTTGCAATCGAATAAAACTCCCCCGTCATCTCTTCCAGAAAAGAGAGCGCTTGAGTAAAGGATCCTTGCTTTTTCTCTCTTTTAAGAAGGACGTCTTGGATATCGAGGGGCTGGATGAGGATGAGCAAATACTCTTCCCGCATGAAGGCAAGGGTGATTTGGGTTAAGATCTTTGCCAGCTCCTCGCCTGCGCTTTTCTTATCGCCCCTCAAAGAGGGAGAGAGGCCGTGCAACTTGTCTTTGAGAAGCGCAATGTAGCGGTTGGCTTCCAGAAGATTCTCCTCTCCGGTCTCCTTAATGGCAGCTTCAAACAACCCCAAAGCCCCAAAGAGCTTGAATTTGAGTTTATCAAGATCAATCCCCATTTGAGAAAAGGGGGCGCTAAGCTTCGTCAAAAGCCGGGAGGCGCGGAAGAAAAGCCGATGGCAGTTGCTCAGACCGACACACTCAATACCCAACGAGCCCTGAGAGACATTGAGAAAATAAGAGCGCCTCCGATCTTCAAGATCGGGCCTCCGGAGCCATTTTAAGGCAAGAGCGAGACTGGCCTCTTCTATGCGCGTTAAGGGCCGGAGGCGGCACACCTCCTGAACCGACATCCCTTGCCGAAACGAGATAGGAGAGCCCGAGCGGATGTAGGCTGCCCGGAACCGCGCCTGCCATTTCTCTCTCTCCTCTTCGTTGGAAAGGGAAATGCAAGAGAAGGGCAGATCACCCTCCTCCGAAGCGCAGCGAGTCCGGACTGATCCGGCAGATTGAGTCATTATAATTAATTTAGTTGTTAATTTTAGAACAAAATCAAACAAAGAGCCAGAAATAAAATTAAAACTATGAAAAACCCGCTTGCATCCGACGGTCGCGGAGCGAAGGATCTCAAATAGGTTAGTGAAATTGCAAATGGGCCGCCAATTGCTATACCGAACGCACTTCAAAATTGGATTTGGGGCGGCGTGCGATCGTCGAACCCCGAGGCTTTGGCGCAGCCGAAATTCCAATTTTTCAAGTGCGTTCGGTATAAGACGAAGGGGATAAAGAACTGCCTGAGGCCGGAGTTGAACCGACAACCTCTGCATTACGAATGCATTGCTCTGCCAATTGAGCTACTCAGGCATGAGATCGCTATGTCGAGATCCATAGTAGTCAAAGAGATCCTTTTGCTCAAGTGACCGATCGTGTATACTTGCTCGAAAACTTACGGATTTTGTATGACGGCCGCACTGATTTTAATGGGCGGAAAAGGGGCTCGCTTTGGAAGTCCTGTGCCAAAGCAGTTTCACAATATCTTTGGAAAACAGATCTACCTGCACACCTTGGATCGCTTTGCAGAGAGCGGACTTTTTGATGCCATCCTCCTCGTCTGCCATCCTCTCTGGATGGAAAGAGTCGAAAGGGATCTCAAAGAATATCCCCACCCGGTCCGTCTGGTTGCAGGAGGAAAGACGCGCCAGGAGTCGTCGTTTTTGGGGCTTGAAGCTTGCCCGGCCTTTACCGAGTATGTCCTCATCCATGACGCCGTGCGTCCCTTTGTCAGCGAAGAGATCTTAAGAAATAATGTTGAGGGAGTGAAAAAGCACCTGGCGACAGACACCTGCATCCCCTCTACGGACACCCTGGTCTTTTCCTCGGATCTAAAGAAGATCTCGTCCATTCCCGATCGCTCCTTGTACCTCCGCGGGCAAACTCCTCAGAGCTTTTCCTACCCTCTGATTTTGGAAGCGCACCAAAAGAGCAAAAGAGAAGCCGCAACGGACGACTGCACGCTCGTGATGGATTTGGGCAAAGAGATCTATCTGATTGCGGGAGACGAATCCAACATGAAGATCACAACGGAAATGGACCTCTCTCTTGCCGAACAGCTCTTTTTCCGGTGGAAGACCAAACGCCGTCACCCATGCGCCTCTCTTAAAGGAAAAACAATCGCCCTTGCGGGAGGAACCGGGGGCATTGGAGAAGCGATCAAAGAGCGCCTTCTTTTAGAAGGGGCGCGCCCTCTGATCCTCTCTCGAAGAAGCGCTCCTTACGGCGCCGATCTCTCCTCTTACTCTCAAGCAGAGAGCCTCTTTGAGCGCATCGCTCGCGAAGAGGGCCCTCTCGACGCTCTCGTCAACTGCTTTGGCCTCTTCCACCTCAAGGCTTTGGAAGACTGCTCCTTTCAAGAGATCTCCGCGATCATCGACGTCAACCTCAAAGGGGTGATCTATGCATGCAAACTCGCCCGGATCAAACCCGGCGGCCACATCATCAATTTCGCCTCTTCTTCCTATTCCCGAGGACGCAAGGGCTATTGCATCTACTCCGCAACCAAGGCCGGCGTGGTGAACTTTACCCAAGGGCTTTCCGAAGAGAGGCCGGAGCTTTTGATCAACGCCGTGGCTCCGCAACGCACCGACACCTCCATGCGCCAAGAGTTTTTCCCTGAAGAAGATCCTTTGGACCGGCTCTCTCCCGATGCCGTCGCCCAAGAGATCATCGCCCTTTTGAAAGAGACGAAAGTGACAGGCTCTGTCATCGACATTCGAAAAAACAGTCCCACACATTAAACAACGGATTCACCCATTATGACGATTCATTTTTTTCCTTCAGATTTTCGCTTCGTACAAGATCCTTCCCAAGCCGCCGCCGGAAATGGCCACACTTACCAATTCGTCTTCCAGAACTTAAAAGGACATAAGACCTACTCTTTGGCCGTCAGATTCTTTCAAGAGGACCAAGCTTGGAGAGACGATGAAACCCTGCGCAAGGAGTTTTACGCTCCCATCACATTGGGACACTTCCCCGTCTATATTCAAAAAGAGAGCGCCTCTCTTTTTTTGGAAAAGGTGAAGCAATCATTCAATCTCGGCACTTCTCCTTTAGATGTGCTCTCCGCCCTAAAAGAAGTGGCGGAACAAAACCGCCGGATTCATTCTTTGGAAGATCTGATGCAAAAAACAGCGCTCGTTCTGCCCGCTTCCCGCCAGCGCTTTCCCTACTTAAGCGTCCGCGACGCCGAGGCCCTCGACACCTTTTTGACCTCTCACAAAAAGCTCGTTCAACAAGAACTCGCAAAAGGGATCGAAACTCCTCCCACCCTCTACTGCAAAAAGGAACATAACGCCCTATTTCTCCGCGAACCGGAAGCCCTCTTGCCCCCCTTGCCCCGAACGGTTGAGTATACGAAAGAAAGACACTATCTGATCCATTTAAACAGCTCTTCCAGCGAGGGGATATGCGATCCGCTCATTGGAAGAGGCGCCTACAAAAAAGCCAAATACACTGTGGATCTCAACACCGGAACCATCTATGCAGATCTGATCACGGAAAATTTCAACAAAGAGGATCGCTATTCGATCGATCTTGTCTTAAATGAGTTCAACATTCAAAAAGAGTTCACGGGAGTTGAGGGGATTGCCCAGGTCTATTCCTACCGCATCTTCTCGGGCAAAAGAGGACGGGAAAAACTCTCCATGCGGATGCGCTACTATCCCGGAGGAGATCTCCACTCCTACCTTTCGAATACCACGCCAAGAGAAGAGAGAAAGCAGCTCGCCCTCTCTTTTCTAAAAGGAGTCTGCACCATCCACCGCAAGGGTTATGTCCACTATGATCTCAAGCCGGGAAATATCTTGATCGACAATGGCGCCTTCATCACCGATTTTACTCTGGCAAAAAGGATCGGTGAAAAAGCTCCCCTCTACGGGACGCCGACCTTTTCGGCTCCCGAGCTGAGCTCCTCTCTTTACAACTTTTACTCCAAACAACCCGAAATCATCCAGGAGGCAAGCCCCAAGGCCGACGTCTGGTCAGCAGGCGTCGTTTTAGCGCTCCTTCTGGAGGTGCGCTTTGATGTCAGTTCCAAAGGCCGGACACACTCCTTCTACCCGGGCCGGTTCTTTTGGAACAACAATGTGAAAGACGCCCTCGATTTTTTGCGTAACCTCTGGAGAGAAAGATCTGAAACCTCCGCCGACCACTGGCTCGGCCCTGAAGAACGCGGGGGCGCACCCACCGAGCGCAATTTGATCCGAGCCATGCTCCATGTCGATCCTCAGAAGCGGATCTCCTCCGATGACGCTCTGCTGCTGGCGCAGCAGCTCTTTTAGCAGTGTGAAGGGAGGAGCTTTCCAACAGGACGGCCCTTATACATGATGTAAAGTTGAAACCGGAAGCTCATCAGCGGTTACCTCGGTTTTCATATATGTTCGAAACTCGGCCCAAAACTGCAAACATTCTCGGACCTTAAGGCCCGAGTTCATCGGAGCCTTTGGGGACAACTGCAATGCCTGGATTTTTCGCTACGATACGTCCATCCCTGGACCTGACCGCAAATCCAAAGAAAGACCCAAAATGGAATTGTGCTAGAATCTCCTCTGCTGCAGCACGGATTTTAACTTTTTTGGCGCCCGGGTAAAAGTTTGCCATGGTTTTATATGATACGTCCATAATGTAAATCCATTTTCTGAGGCAAAATATGCTCAATAAACGCCACTTGCTCGATCGGATACTTTTTTCTTATGAAATCCAAAAAGCTCTTCAATCCTCGCTCTTCTAGCCAATCTCCAAGCTTGCGCTCCTTCCGCTCGCATTTCTTCTGTTCATCGTATTCTTCTTCAAGCAATCGAGACAGTCGTAGAATGAAATTAAGCAAGGTTTCCCCTTTCAGCGGTTCTTGAATTTCAAACCTACCATGATCAACATAAAAAGCTTCCGAGGGCTTTTTAGATTCCCGTTCTCTGAAACTACGACTCTTTTTGTCATAATCCAAAACCTTTTCCACCTTTACAGGTCCTGCAACATTAAGCCAACTGCGCCAGGCCTCACATATCTCCTTAGCGGGAGAGTTTGCTATAGTCGTAGAGGGAGAATAATCCGTCAGCCATCGTCCCAATTCATTGCGTTCCCAAATGTTAGTTGCTCCATGAAGCCACATGCGATAATACGTTTCTTGCCAATTTTCAGGAGACACTTGTTCAAAATGCGGATTATCTACCGCAATCTGCTCCCAACCTGCTTTTATACCGACAACTTCTTTCTCAAAGTCATCGAGCATTGCACAGGCTTCGTCAAGAGGACTACTCATGCGCCTCCTCCTCTAGACGACGACGTGCACGTTTGCTTGCCTGCTGCAACTGCTGACGCAACGCTTCTTTAGAAGGTAGTGCCGTGAGATATTCAGCAACATGGATGCCTGCCTTGTCCAATTCCAACAACTCAATACACTCGTGATTCTTGCCAGTGCAGAGGATGAGGCCGATAGGAGATTCCTCGTTAGGCTGCCGTTCGTATTTATCAAGCCAGCGAAGATAGAGTTCCATCTGTCCTTTGTATTCTGGCCGAAAATCTCCTACTTTCAACTCGATGGCCACTAACCTTCGAAGACGACGATGGAAAAAGAGAAGGTCGAGATGGAAGTCGATATTGTCTACTACGATACGCTTTTGACGAGCCATGAAAGTAAAACCGACTCCGAATTCAAGGAGGAATTGCTCGAGCTCGCGCATGATGGCATCTTCAAGATCTTTTTCTACGTATCGATCATCGAGATTGAGAAATTCAAGGATGTAGGGATCACGGAAAACCAGATCGGGGGAGAGCTGATCTTCTTTGCGAAGCAGCGCGATTTCCGCGTCAATTAGAGATTCCGGCTTTTTGGAGAGCGCCGTACGCTCAAAGAGCATGGAGTTAATCTTCTTATCAAGAGTGCGTACGTTCCACTTCTCAATACGACACATTTCAGCGTAAAAATCGCGCTTAAGAGGGTCTTTGATAGGGATCAGGAACGTAAAGTGCGTCCAACTCAATTGTCGCAGCAGCGATGCGACAATCTTCTCGTCAGGGAAAACCTCTCCAAACTGGATCATGCGACGCAAACTCTTGTCAGAGAATCCCTTGCCATATATGGAGGTCAATTGTCGCGACACTGTGGCGACAATTTCTTGCCCGTACTCGGCTCGTTGACCGCTCAAAATTTCTTTACGCACTCGATTGCCGATATGCCAGTAAAGCATTGCCATCTGGGCACTTACAGAGAGTGCAATAGACTGTTTTGTCTGATCGATCATCGAGCGAAGCTCGTCGATCAGGCCTTGCGGCAAGATTGTCGCAGCGCGATGCGACAATGTTGAAAGTTCTTTATTCATGGGTACTTCCTTTGAGAATGCTCTCTGAGATATGATCACTAAATTTTTTACTGTTCTTGGCGTCGAGATTTGAATAGCGAAGCAATTGAGAAAGAGTGCGATGACCCATAGCTGTGGCCAACTCGACGTTGGAAGCTCCCTGTCCAGCTGCTAAAGTAGCAAATTGGTGCCGAAGGTCATGGAAATGGTAATCGATGAGACCGGCTCTTTGAACAGCTTGCATCCAGCCTTTCTTAATAATGTTTCGCAAACAGTTGGATAGCCTTTCATTCGGATGACAGCGCGCAAACCGCCTTCTTTTCGCTTATACACAGATGCCATGCTCTTCCTTTTAGTTGAGGTTTGAGCGATTGGCGTGTGTGCTGGTTAAATGTTTTCTTCGTTGCACCATTCTTGCACCATTTGGCTAAAATTGTAGACTCAAACTTTATTTTGAGTCTACCGATTAAAGCTTATGTACATGGAATTGTGCTAGATAAAAATTTGAGGCTTGATGGAATCGAACCATCGACCCTCTCATTAAAAGTGAGATGCTCTACCGCTGAGCTAAAGCCTCAAAAGAGATCGTTTCAGAGCCGATTGCACAACTCCCATTTAAGACCAAATTCACCCCTTTTATTTTGGCCTCCAAAGCAAGTTTTGCAACGGGCTCAACGGAGAAAAGGACTTGCCGGAGTTTAAAGGATCAGCGGCATCAGATAGCGCCACCCATGCCGCAAACTCCGGCTTGAAAAATTGACCCCAAGGGGATTCGAACCCCTGTTACCAGAATGAAAATCTGATGTCCTAGGCCGGGCTAGACGATGGGGCCAGTTACTCTTTCCTCGCTCTACTAAAGGAGTTCTATTGTAATCAGCGCCTCCTTTTCGGGCAATGGAATCCGATAGATAGGGAAACAAGTCGGACTAATGAGAGAGCGCATTCTGCTCAAAAACGGCAGCGACCGAGCAGCCGTGGTAGAGACAGGAAATCACCTCGGCAAGCAGAGGGGCCACAGAGAGCTTTATGACATTGGGAGGCAGTTTTTCCTCGGAGTGGGGAATGGAATCTGTTACCACTACCTCGGTGAAACAGGAATTTCCCAATCTTTCCAAGGCAGGGCGAGAGAAGACGGGATGGGTGATGCAGGCGTAGATACGCTCGGCTCCAAAAGCCTTGAGTTCCTCGGCTGCGCGGACAAGGGTGCCTCCGGTATCACAGAGATCATCGACAATGATCACATCCGATCCTGCAACATCTCCGACAAGATCCATCTGGCTCACTCTCCCGACAGACTCTCTCTGCTTGATGATCACTCCAAAGCCTGTCTGCACGCCTTTTTTTGCCAGCTTATCCCGAAACTCTTTAGCGCGTGCAACCCCGCCGGCGTCGGGAGAAAGAATCACGGGATTCTTGAGCTCTTTTTTAGCAAAATAAGGAACAAAAATAAGGGACGCATAGAGATTGTCCACGGGAGCATGGTGAAAAAAGCCCTGAATCTGCCCGCAGTGAAGATCGACAGCAATGACGCGATCCACTCCGGCGTCCTCCAGCATCATGGCGACGTCAGATGCGGAGATGGGAACGCGCGGAATCACTTTGCGATCCTGTCTGGCATAGCCGTAGTAAGGGATGACCGCCGTGACTGTTTTGGCAGAGGCGCGTTTTAAGGTTCGGACGAGAAAAAAAAGCTCCATCAGACTGTCGTTGACCGATGCATCCTTGCTGCGACAGGTGGATTGGATGACAAAGACTTCCTTGTTGCGCACATTTTCTTGGATCTGAATATTGATCTCGCCATCGTTAAATCTTCCGATGACCGCCCGCCCCAAGGGCATATTCAGCTCTTTGGCAATGGCAGAGGCAAGCTCGGGATTGGAACTGCCGCTAAAAAGAAAAAAAGAGGGGCTGGAGTCATCCAAGGCGCAACATGAAAAAGCCCTTCCTGCAAGGGGAAGAAGAAAAAGCAAAATAAAAAGTGGCCATCTCATCTGGATTTTTGTTAGGGCGCGCATCTTCTCTCCAACTAAACGGTCATGATCTCTTTTTCTTTGATGTCAAAGAGAGTATCGATCTCTTTGCAAAACGTGTCAGTGAGCTCCTGGATCTGCTTTTCGGTTTTCTTTTGGATGTCTTCGGTGATCTCCCCGTCGGCTTTTTGCTTGCGTACGCTCTCATTCTGCCGGCGCCGGATCTCGCGCAGAGCGACTTTGGCGTCTTCTGCCTTCTTCTTTCCCTGTTTGACGATCTCTTTACGGGCCGCCTCATCTAAGGGAGGGATGAGGATGCGCACGATATTTCCCTCCAGACGGGGCTGGAGGTTGAGATTTGCCTTCTCGATGCCTTTGGAAATGGCTCCGGCCACCTGTCCGTCATAGGGCGTAATCAAGATCTGGCGAGGCTCAGGGGTGGTGACATTGGCAAGATCGCGCAGGCGCATCTGCGTCCCATACGCCTCCACCATGACGCCATCTAGGATATGAGGGTTCGCGCGTCCCGTGCGCAAATTGGACAGCTCGCGCTTAAAGTGCTCGAGGGCAGCTTGCATCCGGCTTTTGGTCTCTGCTTCCATACTCATGCTCTTTCTCCTCTCTTAGACTTGCCAGCGAATAAACCTGCGAATCGCTAAAGGCTTGCCCGCTCTTTTGGCTTCGGCGGCAACAAGCTGTTCAATAGTGAGAGTCGGATCCTTGATGTACTTTTGATTAAGCAGGCAGACCTGATCGTAAAATGCCTTCAGCTTTCCGTCAACGATCTTTAAGACAATATTTTCCGGTTTGTTTTTGATTTGACTGCGGGCAATCTCCTCCTCTTTCTCGCGCAGGGAGGACGGCACATCTTCAGGACGCAGATAGTCAGGGCTCTCTGCAGCGATGTGCATGGCAATGGAGCGCGCCAACTCTTCGCTCCCTGATCCTCCCGAGAGCTCGACAACGGAGACGATCTTGCCTCTCATGTGAGAATAGACGCCAAGAGAGATCTCCGGATTTTTTGTAAAAAGAATCAGCCTTCTGATTTGAATGTTCTCTCCAATACTTTGGACGGCAAGAGCTCGGAATGCATCGATTGTCAGGGAGGCATCTTTGCTGTACGTTTTCTTCAAAAAGGCTGCAAGGTCAGCCTCTTGACACAGAGCAGCTTCAAGCGCTACGTCGTTTAAAAAGCGTTTGAACTTCTCATTTTGAATGGCGAAATCGGTCTCTGCGCTGACCTCCACAAGGGCCACTGCGCGGTCGCTCTCTCCCACTCCGATGAGTCCCTCTTTAGCCTCTCTTCCCTCTTTTTTAACGGCAGCGGCCATCCCCTTTTTTCTCAGGATCTCAATGGCTTTTTCCAGATCGCCGTCTGCCAAGTCAAGGGCCTCCTTGCATTTGGACATCCCCACTCCCGTGCGCTCGCGAAGCTCCTGGACCAGTTTCGGCGTCACTTTCATAGCGGTTCCCCCTCGCTTTTCACCGGCTCCAAGCCCTTTTCTTCCGCTTCCACCTCTTCAGCGAGTTCCACTTCGGGTTGCATCGCCTCTTCTTCCCCTTTGAGGAAGGAGATATTAAGCTCTTTTTTCTTCTCGATGATTGCAGTGGCCAGCTCCTGAAGGATCATCTTGATGCTCTTTAAAGAATCGTCATTGCAGGCAATGATGTGGTCGATGGGATCGGGATCGCAGTTGGTGTCAACTAAGGCAAGGACGGGAATGCCCAGCTTATTCGCTTCGGCAACGGCAATGTGCTCCTGTCCGGGATCGACGACGATCACCAGAGCGGGAGGTTTACGCATCGCGCGGATCCCCGAGAGATTGCGATCGAGCTTGACCTGCTCTTTACTGAGCCGCGATATCTCTTTCTTGGTCAGCCCTTCGCCGCCGGCGCTGATCCTCTTTTCAATCCGCTCCAACGTCTTGACCGATTGCCGAATGGTCGTAAGGTTCGTCAATGTGCCGCCGAGCCAACGTTCGGAAACATAGAATTCTCCGCAACTTTCGGCGCACTCTTTGATCGCATCCTTAGCCTGCTTCTTCGTCCCGACAAAGAGAATCGTTTTTTTTCTTGCGGCCACCTCCTTCACCACAGAGACCGCGTTTCGGATCTGCTGCATGGTCTTTGCCAGATCAATAATGCAAATCCCATTGCGCTCTTCGAAAATAAAGCGCTTCATTTTTGGATTCCAGCGTTGCTTCTGGTGCCCAAAATGAGCGCCGCTTTCGAGAAGTTCTTTAATCGTAATTGAGATATTTTCTTTCTCTTCCAAGCCTTGTCCCTCCATTGACGACGGCATCCTGCCTAAGCAGGATTTCAGTCTTGGTTAAAATTTGATACACCGGCCTTTTCCCGACTTTGCGCCTTTTTGAACCCGCCTGCCTCGTCTATTTGCTCTCGAGAACAAATATCTCAAGGCCTTCGAGCTAAAAAAAAAGTTAGGCGCGGGTTCGCCGGAGGCCGGCCTAAGCGCCTGATCAGAATCGAACTGACACTCGTAGCTTGGAAGGCTACTGTTCTACCATTGAACTACAGGCGCAAATAGGAATGAATGTTAAAGGAGATGCTTCCTTTTTTTCTAGTAAAAATTCTAACTTGTAGGGGTGATGAGATACGACCATAAACTCCCTTTGCGTGCAAATCATATTTTGAACCTCTTTTTCCTGGGGCTTCTTCTCATCTTGATTCGCGTCTGGTATCTCACGGTCATTCAGAAAGAGAAGTTCTCCGAAGAGTCCCTCCTTCCCAAACGGCGCACGGTGATTGAACCTGTCGAGAGAGCTACCATCCGGGACCGCTTCAATGTTCCTTTGGCAATCAATAAAATCCGCTATCAGGCGGCCGTCTCTTATGCCTCCATCCTGCAAATCCCGCGAGCAGTCTGGCGTTGGGAAGGAAAAAAAAAGGTGAAAACATTGCGCCGCCTCTCCTATATCCAGGAGCTCTCGGAGATGCTCGCAAAAGAGCTCTCGCTTGACCCGACGGAGATCGAGGATACCATCCATGCCAAGGCTTCTCTCTTTCCCCATACCCCTTTCATCATCAAGGACGATCTTTCGGAAGGGGAGTATTACCGCCTTAAAATGCTCGAGAGGAAATGGCTCGGCATTGCAGCCTTGCGCACCTCTAAACGCTATTACCCCTGGGGGAAGGCGGGAGCCGATACTTTAGGGTATCTGGGAGCCATCAGCGACAGGGAGTATGTCAAGATTGCCAATGAGCTCAACACGCTCAAGGCCTACGTCAAAGAGCGCGAAGCGGGCGAACCGACTCTCCTCCCCAAGGGATTTAAGACCCCTCTTGAGGTTAATGAGAGGCTAAACGAGCTTCAAAACAAATCCTACACGATCAACGACCTCGTCGGAAAAGGCGGAATTGAAAAAGAGTTGGATGAAGCGCTCCGGGGCAAGTGCGGCAAAAGAGTCTTTGAAATCGACACGCAAGGAAATTTCTTGCGCCGGATTCCCGGCGCCCGCCCTCCCGTTCCGGGCCGCCTGGCCGTTCTCTCCCTCTCCATAGAGCTTCAGGCCTTCGCCGAACAACTTTTGGCAACTTATGAATGCGAAGAGAGCAAAAAAGAGGCGGGCGGCTTACACTCTCCCTGGATCCGAGGGGGAGCCATCGTTGCCATGGATCCGCGCACGGGGGAAGTTCTCGCTCTGGCATCCCATCCGCGGCTGGATCCCAATGATTTCATCCAAAAGAACGGCCGGGTTTCCCGATGGCTGGAAAACGGCTCCTTGATTGCTCAAATCTGGGATGGCGCCCTTCCTCTATCAAGAGAGCTCTTCGATGCAAAAAAAAGAGTCTTTCTCACCGAAGAGACGTTCCTTTCCTGGGAGGGCTATCTTGCAAGAGTTCTCGCCCCGGCCTCCTCCGTTTTTCAGGCCCTCTTGCAGATCGACACGCTGGAGGGCGCCGTGAAGCTGCAGCTGGCAGCGGAGGCCTTGCTCAAGCTCTCCGGACAAAAGGAGATGCGCGAGCTCATGGAGAGCCTCTATCCTCCTCATGCCGCCCCGAAAGAAAGGGAGGGGAATCTCCCCGCCTCGCTTCTCGCACTCGTCGACAGCCGCCTCTTTTCCATCTCTTGCAACAAAGATCGCCTGCTGCTCTTGGATCTGTGCAAACTAATCGCAAATAGAGAGGATTTTTCTTTAGATCTGCTCGAAGAGGCCGGCTCACTCTCTCTTTTTGCCTACCGCAGCTTCTGCCAAAGAGCAAAAGAGATCAAAACGCTTCTTCGAGAAGAGCTCCGCCCCCTCTTTCATGAAACAACTTTTAAAAAGTGGCGCTCCGTCCATTTTGCCTCCTTTCTCAAAGAAAGGCGCAAGGAAGAAAAAGAGAGAAAAAGGGCCCCGAGGCCCTATATGGAGTATCTGATCAAAGAGGAACAGGAGCAGTTCCTTCAGTTTTGGAAAAGGGACGCCAACGCCTTTCTCTTAGCATTCCTCCTTCCCGACTCTTCTTCTTTGGACGGCCCAAAACCCTATCCGGAGTTTACGGGATTTGAGAGGGCAAATGACGCGCTCTCCCATCCTGTAAACTCCGGCTATGCCGCCGTCCTTGAAAGAGCGCACGCAAAAATAAAAGAAGAGCTGTGGCGCCCTCTTGCAGAAGAGCTCCTTGGCCTCTCCCCTTCTTTACGCAGCTCCTTTTTACGGGGGCTCCGCTCCTTTGAAGAGCTCTTTGATCCCCTCTGGGGCCGCTATCCGCGCCTGCATCATCATGGGGGCGTTCAAACGACAAAAGACCTCGCCCGCGCCTTCTATCCGAAAACGGGGTATGGATACGGCCGCTCCTACGCCTTCCGCCAATCCACCCCTGCCGGATCTGTCTTTAAACTCGTGACAGGATATGCGGCACTTTGTCAAAAACAGAGAGAGAGCATCTCTTTCGAAGAGATAAATCCCCTCACCCTGATCGATAGCATCCAGTGGGCGCCTTCAAAAAACAGCCCCTCTCGCATCATGGGATATACTCTAGACAACGAACCTATCAGACGTCTTTACAAAGGAGGCCTCCTTCCCAGGGGACACGCCAACATCGGAAAGATCGATCTTCCCAGAGCCTTAGAGCAGTCGAGCAACCTCTATTTTTCTCTTTTGGCGTCAGACCACCTGAAGCATCCGTCAGACCTCTCGCAAGCCGCCTCTCTCTTTGGACATGGAGAACGGACCGGGATCGATCTTCCCGGCGAGATTAAAGGAAATCTTCCAGACGACCTTCAGGAGAACCGAACCGGGCTCTATTCCGCCGCCATCGGCCAGCATACCCTCGTTGTCACGCCTCTACAAACAGCAATGATGCTCTCTGCGCTGGCAAATGGAGGAGATGTCTTAAAACCCCGTATCGTCAACCTCCTTGCCAGCGTCGAACCTTCAGGCGTTAAACCCTCTCTCTTTCATCTCCCGGATTACCCCTTTAAAGATCCTCTCTCCCTAGTGGGCCTCTCCTTTCCCCTCTTTACGGAAGCTCTCAAGGCTAAAGACTTTCCGTTTCTCCGCATCCAAACTCCCGAGATACGGCGCACGCTCTTTCTTCCAGAAGAGGTCCGGCAGCTTCTCTTTCAAGGAATGCAGCGCGTTGTAAGCGGCTCCCGAGGAACGGCGCGCTACTCCCTCATCCGCTCCACCCATCCTTTACGCGAAGCCGTCCAGACGTATGGAGAGATCTCTCCCTATCTCACCGGAAAGACGGGAACAGCCGAATTTTACTACAAGCCCACTCTGGACGCCGAAACGAAAGCCTCTCTCAAAAACCACACCTGGTTCGCTGCGATTGCCTACCCGCGCCACGTCTCGGAAGAGGGGCCTTGGGATCATCCCGAACTTGTCGTCGTCGTCTACCTTCAGCATGGAGAGACGGGACGGAATGCGGCGCCGCTTGCCGCTCAGATCGTCAAAAAGTGGAGAGAGATCAAGTCCGGAAATAGGCAAGTGTCGCCTTAAGTCCCTCTCGAAGCGAGACCTTTGGTTCCCAACTCAAAAGTTCTTGGGCCAAAGTAATATCGGGACGCCGTTTCTTGGGATCATCGCTGGGAAGGGGTGAAAAGAGAAGCTTCGAAGACGATCCCGTAAATTCTAAAATCAGCTCGGCGAGCTCGAGAATGGTGAACTCATCGGGATTGCCGAGGTTTAAGGGCCCAAGGAGAGCGTCGTCAGTCTCCATGAAGAGGATGAGGCTCTCTACGAGATCGTCCACATAGCAAAAAGAGCGCGTCTGACTCCCTTCGCCATAGATCGTCAGGGGTTCATTTCTTAAGGCTTGCAGGATCAAGTTCGAAACGACCCTGCCGTCGTCTCGATCCATGCGCGGCCCATAGGTGTTGAAGATGCGCGCCACTTTGATCTTCACGCCATACTGGCGGTGGTAATCAAAAAAGAGCGTCTCTGCGCATCTCTTTCCCTCGTCATAGCAGGAGCGCAGGCCGATAGGATTGACATGGCCGACGTAGCTCTCCTTTTGGGGATGCTCCTTCGGGTCTCCGTACACTTCGCTCGTCGACGCCTGAAGGATCTTGGCGCCCTTTCGTTTGGCAAGCTCGAGCATTTCAAGGGCGCCGAGCACATTCGTGCGCACCGTGCGCACGGGATCTTTCTGATAATGAACGGGAGAGGCAGGGCAGGCGAGATTATAGATCTCATCGACATCCGCCTCAAAGGGCTCGCACACATCGCACGTCTTTAAGATGAAGCGAGGATGGTTTAACATATCTGCAATGTTTTGCCAGCGTCCGGTCAGGAAATTGTCGAGGCAGATCACCTCTTTGCCTTTTTCGAGAAGCTTTTCGCAGAGATGGGAGCCCAAAAATCCCCCGCCGCCTGTCACCAACACTCTTTTTTTCATCCTTAAAACACTCCTTCCATTGGTAGAGCGGCTTTTTCTCCACAAAAACGATATCTCCCGGAGCAGTGAGAAGAGAACTGTCAGGCAGCATTAGGAGGTGCTCCCAGCTCACGCGATAGATCCGGGGCTGGCTGCAGCTCCCCCGAAAAATGTAAATCCCGCTGCGATCTCCCGCATTTCTCACTCCCCCAGCCCGGGCGAGCACTTCTCTTAGGGCAAGATAGCGCCCCTCCATCTCGATGCTCCCCTCCCGGAAGACCTCTCCTTCCACCATCACATAAGCGCGCGTTCCTTTGGGAAAGCTCTCTTCCTGAAGGGTGTAGGAATCTAAGATAAACTCATCAACGCCGAGCACACCCTCCGTCTCATAGCCGGAGGTGTGACAGCCGCAAGAGAGCAAAAGCCAGATGACCGCCAAAAAAAGTTTCATCCGAACTTACCATCATATATAATATCGCCTTTTGCGTGAACCGGAGCCTGAAGGAGCCTGAAGGCTCGGGATTCCGCAGGAGAGTGGATGCACTCGGGCCTTAGGGCTCGAGACTTTTTTTCGGTTTTGGGCCGAGTTTCGAACTGGGCCCCACCCGTCTTTTGAAAATACCCGGCCCTTAAGGGCCGGGTTTCCCAACGAGGGAGGGATGAACAGCAACAAAAGAATCTTCATTACCGGCATTGCCGGCTTTGTCGGCTTCCACCTGGCGCGCCATTTAAAGCGGCGCGGCGATGCGGTATGCGGCCTTGACAATTTCAACTCTTACTACGACCCCCTTCTCAAACGCGAGAGAGCCGCTCTCCTTAAAGAGGAAGGGATCTTGGTCTTTGAGGGCGACGTCTGCGACCAAACGCGCCTGCTTGACCTTTTCAACCGGTACAACCCTTCCCATCTCGTCCACCTCGCCGCTCAAGCCGGCGTGCGCTACTCGCTCACCCATCCCGACGCCTACCTCCAGTCCAACCTATCCGGCATGGTCCATCTCCTTGAGGCGTGCCGAACCCGAGCGGACATGGAGCTCATCTTCGCCTCCTCCTCTTCGGTCTACGGCCTCAACCGCAAGATCCCTTTTTCCGAAAGCGATCCCACAGACCATCCTTCCAACCTCTACGGGGCGTCGAAAAAGGCCGGAGAGATGCTGGCCTTCTCCTATCACCACCTCTTCGGAATTCCGCTGCGCATCCTGCGCTTCTTTACCGTCTACGGGCCCTGGGGCCGCCCCGATATGGCCTATTTCTCCTTTACAAAGGCCATCTTAGAAAACCGGCCTATTCCTCTCTTTCACAACGGACAGATGCGCCGAGACTTCACCTACATTGACGATATTGTCCGGGGCATCGCCGCAGCGGTTGACTTAAACGCTCCTTTCGAAATCTTTAATCTGGGAAACGAAAAGCCCGAATCCGTTGCCACTCTCGTTAACTTATTGGAAAAAAAATTGGGAAAAAAAGCCCTCGTCACCCCTCTTCCTAAACAAGTGGAAGAGGTTGAGACCACCTTTGCGGACATCTCAAAGGCTAAAAAAGAGCTCGCCTTCCACCCAATGACCTCTCTTAGCGAGGGACTCGACCACTTTCTGAAGTGGTACTTAAGCAACTGTTCCTATACACAAGTTGACTCAAGAAGCGGTTTTGGGCCGCGCCAAAGCCCCGGGGTTGGCCTATCGTAAGTGGGTCCATATTAGTTTAATATTGACCCACTTACGATAGGCCAACCGCGGGGCTTTCGCGCTGGCCCAAAACCGCTTCTTGAATCAACTTGTGTATAAATTATTTTTTATTCAACAAGCCCTCGGGCAGTGATGTTTTCAGAAAGAGCAAACGTCTCTGTCCCGGGATAAACGACATAGAGATGATCTAGATTCAAATCTTCGCAGGCAATCCGCATGGAAGGCGTGATTTTGGGAGCATCGGTATATTTAAACTCGAATCCGATCCTCTTGCCATTTTTTAGAATCAGTAAATCTAATTCTGCTTTCGATTGAGTTCCCCAAAAGTAACACTCTTCTGAAGCAGCCTCTGTCTGACGGATCATTTCTTCTAAAGCAAATCCCTCCCAAAAGGATCCCATTTTTGGATACGTATCCATTTCGGCCTGGTTTCGAATTCCAATCAACGCATTGAGGATACCGCTGTCGCGAAAATAAATTTTTGGCGATTTGATTTGCCTTTTTTCTAAATTTTCGTGCCAGGGCAGAAGAATGCGAATCATAAACGTTCCGGCCAGAATATCGAGATATTTTCGAACCATGTGATCGGAAATACCGAGAGATTTTCCCAGTTCGCTGGCGTGGAATATTTGACCGTGATAGTGAACAAGCATGAGCCAAAACCGCCTCATTTGCCGGGGAGGGATCTGGAATCCTAGATTGGGAATATCTCTTTCCAGAAACGTTGCGATGTAAGATTGGCGCCAAAGAAAGCTCTCTTCATCGCTATTGGCTAAATACGAAAGGGGAAATCCGCCTCGGCGCCAGAGGAGTTCGCTATCATGGTCCACTTCATCAAGGGAAAACGGCATGAGTTCCATATAACCGATCCTGCCGGCTAAGGTCTCAGAAGACTGGCGGATCAGATCTCTTGAGGCGCTACCCAAAATAAGAAATTGTTGTTGTTTTTGTTTATCATCAATGAGCACTCGAATGACAGGGAAGAGCTCGGGAGCTCTTTGGATCTCATCAATAACAATTAGCCTATCGGTTAGTTTGGATAAAGCGAGCATCGGATTTTCCATTCTAGCTTGATCCAGAGGGTTTTCAAGATCGAAAAAATGAAAACTTTTCGGACTGACGTGATCGAGAAACATTTTCGCCAATGTGGTTTTTCCTACCTGGCGGGGGCCCAAGATTGCACAGGCGGGATGGATACGAAAGTGCATCTCTATAGTTTTTAGATACTTACGTCTTTCCATTTTTATTGCCTTGCAATTTCTTAATCTGATTTAGATTTTACAAGGTGTTTTTGGAACAGGCAAGTCTAATTTTTTTATTAACCGGAGCCTCAAACAGGCGACAAGATGCGCTGCGCGGCAACGCCGGGATGCTAGGATTTTTCCAAGAAAAATCAAGATTCTGTAAGATGGCTAGGAAGCCGCTGAGCATGAGGAGGATGACTCCACCCTGCGGAAATCCCAATACGTGATGCATCCTTTGTCTCCAGCGGCCCGGATCCGGTCGGGACAGGAGCCGGCCAAAAGCAGGTTCTCTTCCAAAGCAAGAAGAGAGGAGACGCGTCCGGGATGGCCCTTGAGGAGGCCGACGCTCTGTTTCTCTCTTAAATCCCACAACTTAATCGTCCGGTCATCCGCGCCGCTCGCCAATATATTGTCATTTAAAGAGACGACGCTCCACGCCCTTCCCTCATGTTCCCGGTAGCTGTTGCAGATCTCCTGACGCATCAAGTCATAGACTCGCACGCTTCCGTCAAAAGCGGCCATCGCCAGCTTGCCTGGATCTGTTTTCAAGCAGATCAACGAGGAGATGTGAGGCCGCTGCTCTCCATAGGAGTATCTTGTGCGATCCTGAATCAGCCGTTTCTCTAAGATGCATTGCCTGGCCTCCTCTTGAAAGCTCCAAAGGGAAAGATCGGAACCGGTGACAATCGCCAGCCGCTCATTGATGAGAGGTTCAATGCAGTAGACCCAATCGTTTTTACTGACTTTTTGGTGAAAGGGAGCATCCCCTTCTTCGAGATTCCAAAACAAAATAGAGGTGGGCATCCCGGTAAAAAAACGCCTCCCCAAAGAGGAAAGAGGAAGCGCGGTGATACAGTTGATACGCACATAGTTTCTCTCTTTGCACAGATGTTGTCCGGGAAGCATGCTGCAGTTCCATTCCCGAACGCTCTCGCCATTGGCTTCGCTCAAGCGCATCCGGCCGTCCCGGCTGCCGCTCACCCACTTTCCGTCGTCAAAGACCGCAAGGGCCGTCACCCAATAGGGATAGCCTCCGCGAGAGGCCATCTCCCACTCGAGCTCTCCCTCGTGAGACCATTTTTTAATGCTCGTATCCTTTGAGCCGCTCAAGAAAGCGCCGGAAGGATCTTTGATTAGGGCGTGAATGTCGTCGGCATGCGCATTCCTGATGACCTTTAACGGTCTTGCCGGAATGCGCCATGTCCGAGAAGGGGGCTCGGCAAGCGCTGAAACAGCTTCTTTTCCGGACGTTGAAATCGCCATCGCCTATCTCCTAAAAGAGGGCTCGAAAAAGCGGCGCGCCTTTTTGCTCTCGCTCACGAACTCGTCTCCGTCCGCATCTTCTCGTTCTCTCTTCCCAAGCCCGCTCGTTTTTCTCTCAGCTTCCGCTTGATCCTCAAGGCGCAGCGTCAGAGCGAGGGTTCCGAAGCGTCTCTCCTTTTCTTTGTAGCCCGGCAAGCTGTGGTAGAGGGCAACCGCGTCCTCCAAGTTGTGATTGTTGGGCAGGAAGGCTTCCACTCCTCCATCTTGAAGCATCTCTTTAAATGTGGGATAAGCTTTAATCTCTTCGATGCGGCAGGCCACACAGAGAGAACCGGAAAAAAAAGAGACGGCATCGCCGACGCGAAGCGCTTTGAAAGGCCCCGTATCGATCCTTCCCTCTTTGGTCTTTAGACCTCTTCTGATGAGTTCAAGATACTGCCGCTTTAAAGGAATTCTGTGTACCGCCTCTGCCTTTTTTTCAGGACAAGAGCAGAGCTTTTTGAACAATAGCGACTCTTTGACCCCTTTTTGATACTTGCCTTCCCAGCGCGCCATCTCTTTAAATCCCTTTTTTTGAAAAAATCCTACAGAATCTTTCTGCATTTCCGAAACCGTGACATGGACCCCTTTGGCCTGAAAGTATTCGGTGGCGTAGCGCTCTACCCGCTTTAACAAAAGAGAGCCGAACCCTCTTCCGGAATCCCTCTCGGGATGGATCAAAAAGAGCGTTTTGATCTCGATGCTCCGATCGATCCCCTCTTTTGCAAATTCATTCGTGGGAAAGTACTTGTAAACAAGGACTCCCACAGGATCTTCTTCGGAGAGCAGAATTTCGCAGCGGCGATCCGTACTTTGCCTGATTTTCTCAACAGAGAGATGTTGATCTCCATAGAGGGGGGCGAGGCGCCCCTGCAAGATACGGGAGACGGCTGAAAAATTCTCCGTCTTTCCGTTGCAGGGAACAAAGCGAACGGCCGGAGCCGTTTTTAAAGAGTGACATGTCTGTATAGAAGCCATTGTTTATACCTATGCAACAAAGAAGAAGCATCATAAACAATGATGAGAAAAAACTAAACAGGAAAAATTAATTTTAACAAAAAAACCAATTGCTTTTATAACTTCTTTCATCCTATGCTTTATTCTTAATAACTTCAAAAAAAAGATGATTAGCCTAACCGATCTTTGCATCCTCAAATTGGTACAATGCAGAAATGGAAATGTCCACATTTCCGAATTGCAAGAAAAAGTCCAACGCATCTCTCGAGTTTGCTGGGGCGAGCATGTGAACATTCAAAGAGGACTTGCAGAGACTCCCGACATCGCCTCCTATTTTTTCCTCACCAACAAAGTAGAGGCGAACACGGAAACGCTCAACTTCGCTACCGAACTCCGCCTCAACGCTCTTTGCCGCTTCCTGTTAGCAAGAGGCGTCCAGCCAAATGAAGAGACGCTCGGTCATGCGGTGGAAAGCGGGCAAAAAGAGCTTGCGATCGCTCTTTTAGAATACGGTATAGCTCCCACTCTCGAAAGTTTAAATCTTGCCGCAGGAGTCGATGACAAAGACCTCTTCGAAATTTTTCTTGATGCGGGGATAGAACCCGGCGCCGAGACTTTAGACAGTGCCGTCGAAAATGAAAACGAAGAGATCGCATACCGGCTGCTCTCGCTCGGGATTGAGCCGGACCTTCTCACCTTAAACCATGCCGCCGCCGGAGGAAATTTCGCCCTCTTTCAAACCATTTACTCCCTTCTTGACCCAACGAACCGACCCGATCCCACCACATTAAACAACGCCATCGAAGGAGGCTGCCAAGAGATCATCCAAGCTCTAATAAGTTTAAGAGTTCCACCCAATCTGGAGACGCTGATGCGCTGCATCGAAAGCGATGAGTACGCGCTCTTTCAAGCGAGTTTAGATCTTGGCGTCATCCCCACTCCTGACATCTTGAACCATGCCGTTCTCTGGGACAAGATTCCCTTCTTTCTTTTCTTAATGAACAGGGGAATTGAACCCAATACCCTCACTCTTAATCTCGCGGCAAGGATGGGCAACCACTCTCTTTTTGCAATCATCCTACAACGCGGCGTCTTACCTACTTATGCGACGTTAAACGCCGCTGCGGCAGGAGGTCAATTTCTCATTTTTGCAGCTCTCGTTCAAAGAGGCCTGGTTCCCAATCTTCTAACGCTCAACTATGCCGTGCAAAGTGCAAACGTCTCTCTCTATGAATCCCTGCTCGCCTTGGGCGTCGCTCCGAACGGAACGACGCTAACTGCAGCTTTAGAAGGAGGGCACGCTGCCATCATCGACCATCTCCACCGCCTCTTAAACGGCCGCTCTCAGCTGCCCAAAAGCTGATTAAACGCCTCAGGGAGGAAGTCAATGACGTCGGAAGCAATCATCGCGTAAGAACTCTTTTCAAAGGCGGCCGCCTCGCCCGCTATGGCATGAAGGAAGACTCCCAAGGCAGCCGCCTCTTTGGGAGAGAGCCCCTGGGCTAGAAGAGCGGCCAGAACGCCCGTCAACACGTCTCCCGTTCCGGCCGTTGCCATGCCGGGATCTCCGTAAGGGACAATCAGCGGAGCCGTAAAAGGGTGGAAGATCACAGAAGGCGCTCCCTTGAGGACCACCGTGACATCTTTTTGATCGGCAAATTTTTGCGTTCCGGTCCAGAGATTTTCCGTTGGGGAAAGAAGTCTTTGCATCTCTTGATGGTGCGGCGTAAAGAGAGAGATCTCCGGAAGCTCTCTCTCTTTTTCTTCGCTCAAAAAATAAAGAGCGTCGGCGTCGAGGACGCAAGGGAGCTTGATCTTTCCAAGAAGATGTAAAAAAGCGCGCTTTGCCTCCTTGCTCCGTCCCATGCCGGGTCCGAGAAACATTGCTTTGGCCCGCGCCATCTCCTCCCGGATCCGCTTGTCCTCTTTCAGGTCCCACCCCTCTTTGATGAGTTCGTAGGGAGCGGAAGAGAGCGCCTCTTCCATCCCTTCAGGATAGAAGAGCCGCACCAAGCCGGCTCCCGAGCGAAGAGCGGCAAGCGAGGCCAGAAGGGCCGCTCCCGGCATCGCCTGCGAGGCGCCGATGCCCAGGACATAGCCTGCCTGGTACTTGTGCCGCGTGCGCAAAAGGGGAGGCAGCAGAGAAGAGAGAGCCTCTTCATGCAAAAGAAAGGCCTCCGCCTTTGCCTCTTCGATAAACTGCTTTTCTAAACCGAAATCCACCCGCATCAGTTCGCCGACCCTCTCCCAGCCGCTTTTTAGAAAAAAGCCGATTTTGGGAAGTCCCAGGTAGAAGGTAAGGGTAGCGCGGACGGCCACACTTCCCACTTCCCCTGTATTTCCGTTGAGTCCTGAAGGGATGTCGATGGCGAGCAAAGGAAGAGCTGAGCGATTCGCCCTCTCGATGGCTGCCGCCACGAGGCCTTCAGCCTTTCCCTGAAAACCCGTTCCAACCAGGCCGTCGAGGACTATTCCCTCTTCTGGAAAGAGGAGCTCCTCTTCCCCTTTGGGAAAAGAGACCTGCCCTCCGCTCTCCTGGAAGCGCCTGCACTCCGTTTGACACAAGGGGCTGCAGTCGGCCAAAGGAAAAAGATGCAGGGCAGAGACGCAAAATCCCCGCTCCTTGAGGAGCCGTCCCGCGACATAAGCATCCCCGCCATTGTTCCCCTTGCCGACAAGCAAAAGAGCCTGTTTGGCGCCGTTGCACTCCAAGACAAACTCTTCGGTAAGATGCGCAATCCCTTTGCCGGCGCTCTCCATGAAGGCCTCATCGGATGCTCCGCAATCGCAGGCGCTCCGTTCGATGCGCGCCATCTCTTCGGCTGTGACAACTTTGACTCCTTCTAAGCTCTTCATGTTTTATAGATGCTCGTCTTTGATCTGTCTTTGGAAAAGGACCTTTACCGCTTCTCTGGGATCGAATTTTTCGTAAACTACTGCGTAGACCGCTCGGGAGATGGGGATGGGAATGTTGTATTTTTCGCTCAGCTGCACGGCGGAAATGACGGTATAGATTCCCTCGACGGCCATCCCCACTCTCTCCTTTGCCGCCTGAGGATCGAGTCCTTCCGCAAGATATCTTCCAAACTGGTAATTGCGACTTAAAGTCGACATGCACGTCACGCAGAGATCTCCCAGTCCCGAAAGGCCGTTTAATGTTTCGGGATTGCACCCCTTTGTAAAGGAGAGTTTGCGGATCTCATGCAACCCTCTGGTGATCAAGGCAGCCTTGGTGTTGTCGCCAAAACCCAGGCCGTCGGAGATGCCGCAGGCAACCGCGATGATATTTTTCATGGCTCCGCCAAAGGCCACTCCATGAATGTCGTAATTGGGATAGAGGCGAAAAAAGGGAGTGAGGAAGAGGTCGCAAATCTCATACATGAGCTCTTTATCATAGGCGCTGCCGACTAAGACCGAAGGGAGTTTTTGAATCACCTCTTCTGCATGGGTAGGACCGCTGATACAGGCGATTTGATCCCGGCGGTCCTCTCCCAAAACCTGCAGAACCACCTCCGGGAGAAGCAGCCCGCTATCCTGCTCAATCCCCTTCGAGGTTAAGACAATGGGACAAAAAGCTCCTCCCAGCGCAAGCACTTGTTCAAAGACGGGGCGCACCCCGGCAGAGGTCACGGATTCTACAAGGTAGTCAGCTCCGAGCAGAGCCTCTTGCAGATCGCTTGTAAAAGAGACGTTTTCCGGCGCCCTGTAACCGGGCAGTTTGGGATGTTCGCGGGTCTTTCTCAACATCTCGGTAATTTCGGGGAGAACAGACCACAAAGTCACCCGATGCCCTTTGGATGCAAGAAGGCACCCCAGGCTAAAGCCCCACGTCCCCGCTCCCAAATAGCCGATCTTTTTCATCACGGACTCCAATTAAGAGAAGATTATCAGGTTTGAGTTTGAGCATCAACCTCAAGCCCCAAATTCACCATTTTTTGAAGTTGTTTGTATATAAAGAGGGAGGAGAACTCAAAGGCGGCGCTTTTCTGTCGCCTCTTCGAAGATTCTTCGGCCATTCTCCTGAAGCGCCGCCCTCACCCCCGGGAGATCTTCCATCGTCTTAAAAGGGGCAAAGACACGCTCTCGAGGGTAGAGAACGGCCTGAGCTTTTTTTGCATAAGGAAGAAGGTCAAAGAGGAAGGTCTCCTGCTTGTAGAACTGCCTCTCTTTTTCGGATTTTAAGACAAGATGGAGAGGCAAAAGAGACTCTTTTTCTTTAGCGAGAGCAAAGACGAGCTCCATACTGATGCAGTACATGCCGCTGTTTGCAAAAGGAAAGCGAAGAGCGTCGCTTGGAGGAAGATCCGTATATTCGATGATGAAGAGCTTTCCCTCCGACACCCCCAAAACGCCGACTTTTTCGGTTGGATCCTTGCGCCGGACGCCTTTGACCGTCCAGTCGGCCCCTTCAAAGAGGTGATGGCCCAAAAGCTCTGCATCGCAAGGATCCGATAGGGGATTGTCGACAAGGAAGAGGTTGAGATAGCGAATGCCTCTTTTCCACCACTGCTCGAAGAGGCCGCTCTCGACAAAGCGCGTAAGGGCGCATCCGTTTCCATCCGGACCGCTCTTACCAAGAGGACGCTTGTTCAGGTCTAACAGAGGCCGCATGCCCTGCTGAAAGAAAAAGAGCTCTTGAGATGAGAGGCCAAAACTTTGATTCCGTTTAAAAAACAGGGCCGTGGCGTCGTGGTTGAGAGGAGAGGTCATGATAGAGAGGGGAATCTTCACTCCGGCTTGCCGTCCTGCGGCAAGAATCTTTTCAGAGAAGAGCTCAAAGAGCGACTTCTTTTGAATCGGCGTGATGGGGAAGGTTCCTTTTGGCCCCTCCCATCCCAGGCGAGACCCCTCTCCTCCGGCAAGCAGAAGGCAGCCCAAAAGACCTTGAGCAATCAGCTCCTGACCCTCCTTTAATCTCGGGAAGCTTCCCGCCTCTTTGCAGGAAACCAAAGGAAAAAAAGAGCCCGTCATGGTCCGACCAGCGCTTCGACGACAGAGGCTACTTCGATCGTGGAAATATCCTGATCTCTTCCAAACAAAGGAATGTGGACAAGCTGGGGATTGGGAGAGGAAACGGCCTGTTTGAGGACTCCCTGGTTGGGATCGGCCCATAGAGAGACGATGCGAATGGGAAAAGAGACGGCAAGAAAATAGGTTAAAGAAAGCACTCCCGAATCGGGAGCGATGAGATAGGGACAGCAATTTTTGATGATCGAGAGCATCTCAAAAAGAGTGGTCTTGCCGCGCATATCGATCACATGAGGAAGAGGAAAAGAGTGGGTAGGCTGAAGCCCGAAGAGGAGAACCTCTTTCTCTTGTCTCTCCGTGAGCTGCTCAAAAAGCTGCGTCCATTTTTTCACAAGCCAGTTCTTTTCATAGGGGTATTGTGTCTCCGTCTGGACATGGACGCCGACGTACTCTCTCTCTTCCAGACCGAAACGCTTCCACTCCTCATCCCAGGAGGGCGCCCAGAGCAGTTTCGGAACGAGGCTGCCGATCTGGGAGCGGAGCCAGCGGCTCGGATCGGGATCTTCCAAAATGAGATCAAAAGCGGAGAGGTCGACCGCTTCTTCCAGGCTAACGGCTCGTCCCCTCACCCACTCTTTGACAATAATGGTTTCCACATTGTCTAAAAGTTTGAAGCCTTCTGCAAGGTCGGGACGCGTAACAAAGGTAATGCGGGCGTCCGGAATCGCCTTGCGAATCCGGTAGACAAGAGCGTACAGTCCTAGGGCAATATCTCCCAGCCCCCTGTTCCATGGGATCAAAATCCGGCGGCACTCTTGTTTGACTGCCCGTTTGAGTTTTTGATCAAGGGGATTCGGACCAAACTTTTTCCACAGTCTCTTTAACATAAGTTTCAACCCTTCTCTTTTTGGCCGCCAGAACAGAAGAGAGCTCCTCAACCACCTCTTCCGCCTCAATTCTTTTCATGCAGCGGAAATCAATCGGACATTGCCTTTGGTAACAGGGGGAGCACTCGACATGCTTGTGAATGACCACCCCTTGGCGATAGGGTCCCGTCACCACTTCGCTGGTGGATCCGAAGAGGGCGACGACGGGGGTGCTTAGGGCGTCTGCGATGTGCATGGGGCCGCTGTCATTCGTCAAGAGGACATCGCTCAAGCTGATCAGCGCCGCCAACTCTCTCATAGAGGTTAAGCCGGCAAGATTCACCACGCGCGGCGGAAGCCCTTGACAAATCTCCTTGACCAAAGAGGCGGTGGCATTGTCTCCGAAATAGACGACGAAGAGGTCCTTTTCATGAAGAAGACGCATTGTGACCTGGCGGAACCTCTCGGGCAGCCAGCACTTGGCCGACCCGTACGTTGCTCCGCAATTGATGCCGACAAGAAGACTCTTTTCTGAAACGCCGTGCTGCTCTAAAAGCCTTTGAGCCGCCTCCACCTCCCTTGGAGAAAGAAAGAGCCGGGGAGCGGTGTCGGAAAGGGGGATGTTCAGTGTTTGCAGCAGCATCTTGTAAGTGACAACAAGGTGCTGTCTATGCAGCTCTGCGGGAACTGAAACCGCCTTGGTTAACAAAATCCCTCTTCCATTTCCAAGATAACCGACGCGGTTTTTGACTTTTCCCTGCCAAAACCACCACGCGGACGAAAAGGAGTGAGTGAGCAAAAGACCCAAGTCATACTGTCCTTTTCTTAACTTTTCGATGATGTTGCGCGTTCCTTCCCTCCGGCCGAAGCTGTTCACCTTGCTGAAACAAAAGAGCTCATTGATCCGGGGATCCTCCTTCAACAGATCCCCGTAGGGAGAGCGGCACATGGCGGTGATGCCGGCGTGAGGAAAGGCGCGTCGCAAATCCTCCAGCACAGGCGTAGCCATCACCAAATCGCCCACCCAGTTCGGCATTCTGACAAGGATATTTCCTGGAGGATAATCGTCTAATGATCTCATCATCTCCTCTCAAGATAGCAAGGATGCCTGATTTTGTGAACTTTGATCAACACCACTCTTTCGATTAGCGCAATTATGTCCTATCAAGATAAGCTTAAAGAATGCCACTGATTATTTTAGGGGTTGATCCCGGCACCGCGATCACGGGATACGGCCTCATTGAAACCGACGGAATGACCCACCGCGCCCTGGATTTCGGCTGCATTAGACCCCCGGCAAATCTCGCCCTGCCCCAACGCTACCTCGCTCTCTTTAAGGCGCTCGAGCAGCTCCTCGACCGCTACCGGCCGGACGTCCTTGCCGTCGAGATGCAATTCGTCTACAAGAACGCTCAAAGCGCCATGAAGCTTGGCATGGCGAAGGCCATGGCGCTTCTCGCTGCAGCGCAGCGGGGGATCCCCATCCATGAATATGCTCCTAAAAAGGCCAAGAAAGCCGTGGTCGGCCAGGGAGGCGCCAGCAAAGAGCAGGTGCAGAAGATGATTCAATATCTTCTTCACCTCTCCCACCCGCCGATGCCGCAAGACGCCGCCGATGCTCTTGCCCTCGCTTTGTGCCATGCGCATCAACTCCACACTCCATGCTGCCGAAGAAGCTAAATTTTAACGACAAGATTGGCCGCTCCGGCTATCCTGAAACTCGACTTTGTAAACGTTATGTACGATTATCTAAAGGGAAGGCTTGTCTCCGTCACACTGGAAAAGGCCGTCATAGAGGTGGGCGGGATCGGGTATGCGGTATGCATCCCTTTTAGCACCTTCTCAAAACTTCCCAAACAGGGGGAAGAGGCCTTTCTTTACACCTCCCTGATGGTTCGAGAAGACTCTCAAAAGCTCTACGGCTTTTGGAAAAGAGGCGACCGCGATCTCTTTGAGCTCCTGGATTCCGTCTCAGGGATAGGCCCCAAAACGGCTCTTGCCCTCATTGGCCATATGGAGAGGGATCTCTTTGAACTCTCCATTGCACAGGGCGATCTTTCCGCTCTTTGCAAAGTGCCCGGCATTGGCAAGAAGACGGCGGAAAGACTGCTCATTGAGATGAAAGATAAGCTCAAACGATCCCCTCTGGATCTTCCCTTAGTCAGCGGCAGCGGCCCACAGGACACCCTTGCCGCGGATGCCGTCAGCGCCCTCATCCATCTGGGCTATCCCGCCCCCCATGCACAAAAAGCCGTGCAAAGAGCGCTGGAGGCAAACCAGCAAAAGCCTAATCTCGCCGATCTGATCACTGCGACCCTGCGCGCTCTCTAACTTTTCACCGCTCTATACCGGGAAAAATGGCGCCTCCTGTAGCGAACGAGCCAAATTCAAATAGACTTCTTTCGAATACTCCTTTCCTTTAAATAGCTCTTTATTTATCATAAATGCAATTTTTTGAAATTATTATGACTTTATTGCATCATCTTACAATTCCTCTTGCAAACGGAACAGAGACGCATCCGCTTTCCTTAGAAGATGTAGATCCCATCACTCAGCGCTCATTTTACTCCCTGACCCACGCCTACATCCCTTCAAACTCTCCTCCTCTTCCTTATGTCCATGCCCTTCTCAAAGACTTGGGCGATAGCCGCATCTACCACTATTCTGCTTCCCATCTCTTTAACTGGCTGCATCATCACTCCAACACCAATCCTCTCACACACAGAAAGATCGATTCTCTTTCCTATTTTCTCTACAAAGAGAATCGGTTTGTCTTTTTAGGAGACTCTTCCAATCTCCGGATCAATACTTTTGTCTTATCCCTTTACAAAGCCGAAAATGGCGATGATCCCTCTCTATTTTATATTGCCGGACGTCTCTTTGATGGCGATATCATTCCCCGGGATCTCCCCCAAGCCATTCACTATTTGACGTACCTGGCTTCAAAGGGGCATCTGATCGCAAGCGCTTGTTTGGGAATCTGTTTCTTTCATGGAGCGGGCGTTGAACAAAATGACGCCTGGGCCGCCTACTATTTGAAAAAACCCGCAGAAGAGGATATACATCCTACACCCATCTTCTTTTCCGAACTCCTGTTTCACGGAAGGGGAGTAGAAAAGAATGTCGAAGAAGGCCTTAACTTGCTCAAGAAAGCCGCCGAGTCCTGTGAGCATGCGCAAATGCGTTTGGCCAACCTATTTCTTAAGGGATCAAAGGACGTCGACCGGAACGTCTCGGAAGGGATGCGCTATCTGAAGTGCGCCGCGGAAAAAAGCTTTCCTGCCGCACAATTTCTTCTTGCGTCCTGTCTCTTGCGTGGAGAGAACGGAGAAAAAAAGAACCCGGAGGAAGGCTTGCGCTACATGAAGCTTTCTGCCGAGGGCAATGATTTGCGCTCCCAACACACTCTGGCGATTTTACTTTTGGAAGGAAAAGAGGGCGTGAAAAAAAACCTTCAAGAATCGCTTCACTACGCAAGGATACTCTTTGAAAAAAAGTCTTTTCCCTCTCTCGAGATCCTGACAAAATATCTTGCGGCAGACAGAGAAGAAAAGTACGGCAGTTCAAGCAACGGTCCTTCTTCTCAAAAAGAGCGCCATCTCCCCACGCTGCTTTATCATGCCCTGACATGTTTTTTAGGCTGGGGCAAAGAGCGCAATCTCGCTGAGGCAAAATGCTCTTTTCAATTGGCTGCGCAAGAGAAAAGCGCGTTGGCGGAGGCCATATTCAAGAGAGTCGAAGAGGGCGTAGAAGGGATCGACTTTTTAGAAGAACTTCTCAAGCTCTATCCCCCACAAGAGTTTCTCATCGAAGCAGTCGTTCGTTTTTTTATTGCAGCGCACCGCTGCTCTTTAAAAAGAAAAGACGAAGGAGAAGAAGATGCATCCCTCAGCTCTAAAAGAAGCTGCCTGGAACTTTTCAAATAAGGTATTCTTTACCTATGCCCAAAACGGCCTCTTTCGTCCCATCCTTCGGCCTCTACCATCACGAGGGAGAAACGATTGCGGCCATTGCCACGCCTGCAGGAGAGGGGGGAGTGGCGATCGTCCGCATGTCCGGAAAAAGAGCTCTCCTTGTGGCGGAGCGGATCTTTTCAAAACCTATCGCCTCTCTTGCTTCCCACACGCTGACCTACGGAAAGATCTTAGATGAACACAGGCGCGTCATCGACACCGTTCTTCTTGCCGTGATGCGCGCTCCTCGCTCCTTTACGGGAGAAGACACGGTAGAGATCCAATGCCACGGAGGGAGTCTGATCACGAAAAAGGTGCTTCAAGCCGTCTTGCACGCAGGGGCGCGAGCTGCCCTGCCCGGCGAGTTTTCCTTCAAGGCCTTCAAAAACAAAAAAATCGATCTGGCCCAGGCGGAAGCGATCCAGGCTCTTATCGGAGCAAAAAACGAGCGCGCCTTATCTGCGGCAAAAGAGCAGCTGGAGGGCTCTCTCTCTCTCAAGATCTCCTCCTTTCAAAAAGGGCTAATAGACGCCGGAGCGTTTCTTGAGGCGTGGGTAGACTTCCCCGAAGAGGGGTTAGAAGAGCCTGAAACAGAGAAGCTCAAGAGCGCCCTCTCCCATCTTCTCAACGAGATGGAGAGGCTTCACGAGAGCTTTTCTCATGGAAAGCTCCTCCATACCGGAGTGACTCTTTGCCTTACCGGAGCGCCGAACGTGGGAAAATCTTCTCTCATGAATGCGCTTCTTTGCAAAGAGAGAGCCATCGTCACGGAGATTCCGGGAACGACGCGCGATCTTTTAGAAGAGGAGATGCGCTTAGAAGAGCTGCACTTTCGCCTCATCGACACGGCAGGGATCCGCTTCTCTTCCGAGACCATTGAAAAAGAGGGGATCCGCCGCTCCTTGCTTGCGATGGAGCGCGCCGATTTGATCCTCTTTGTCTTAGACGCCTCGCGCCTTCCTACAAGCGAAGAGAGAGCGCTTCTTCAGGAAACGCCGAAAGAAAAGAGCCTGCTCATCTGGAATAAGATCGATCTTCCCCACCCCTCGCCGCTGCCCGCCTTGCGGGAGGAGAGCCTCTCTCTTTCCGCGAAGACGGAAGAGGGATTAACGGCCCTGAAAAGCGCCATCGTAGCCAAGGTGTTAAAAAAAGGGCTTGCCTCCAAAGAAGAAGTGGTGCTTTCAAATCTCCGCCACCAAACGGCCCTCTCGCACGCCATCGATGGAGTAAACGCCCTCATCTGCGGACTAAATGAGCAACTCTCTCCCGAATTTCTCGCATCCGATCTTCGCTTTGCTTTAACTTCTTTGGGAAGTATCATCGGAATCGACATTGGAGAAGAGCTCTTGACGGCTGTCTTCTCAAAATTTTGCATCGGGAAATGAACGCGGGCCTTAAGGCCCGAGAATTTTTGCGGTTTTGGGCCGAGTTTCGAACTCGGCCCAACCCGTCTTTTGAAAATAAGCGGCCCTTATGGGCCGCTTTTTTAAGACGAGGGGGAGATGAACAAACGAGAAAAGGCGCAGCGCATTCAACTCATCTTAAATACGCTCTTTCCCAAAGCGACTATTCCCTTAAAACATCAAGACCCCTTCACTCTTCTCATCGCCGTCCTCTTATCTGCTCAATGCAGCGACGCACGCGTCAACCGGGTGACTCCCAAGCTCTTTGCCAAAGCTTCCAGCCCCCAAGAGATGAGCCGCCTCTCCGTGAAAGAGATTGAGGAGTGCATCCGTCCGCTCGGCCTGTTTCGCACAAAGGCGCGCCGCATCCAAGCGCTCTCCGCAATCCTCGCTACCCGCTACAAAGGACAAGTCCCCGCCACCCTGAAAGCTCTCGAAGCGCTTCCCGGAGTCGGGCACAAGACCGCCTCGGTTGTCCTCACACAAGCCTTTTCAAAGGCAGCCTTTCCCGTCGACAGACACATCCACCGCCTCTCCAAGCGCTGGGGTCTCTCTTCGGGAAACAAGATTAGCCAAACCGAACGCGCGTTAAAAAGAATCTTTCCCAAAAAGAGCTGGAAGACCCTCCATCTGCAGCTCATCCTCTATGCCCGCGCCTACTGTCCGGCCCGAGGGCACCGCCTCTTTGCCTGTCCTATCTGCAGAGAATTAAAATTTAAAAAATAATAGAAATTTTATTACTTTTATATTTCATCTCACTTCCATATAATTTACTTATTATATGACAAAACCCATTCATTCAATTAAAATTTCCATTCCCGAGGAGATCTCCTTTTTCTCCAACCCCATAAAGTGGCTAGTCTACAAGATCTCCCGTCTGGCTCATGCGGTCTTTTCTTTATTTTCCGCTCCCGCACAACACTCTCCTTCCCTCTCCAACTATCTCTGGTCCCTGCTAACTCCCAAAGAAGAAGAAGAAGGGGAGATTCCCCCTGAAGCGCCGCCTCAGAACGAAGACCCTCCGATCGCCCCTTCCTCCCGGCCAACAAATGAGCCGAGCGTAAAAGAGCCGCCTCTTGATCCTCATCTGGAAGAACTAAAATTGTTTTTACAACAGACGGCGAAGAACACTGCCACTATCCTCTATGAGGAGACCTTTTCGGGTAAGGCGCAGGAGGTCCAGCAGCTCTCCGTCCAATTTTCCAGCTGGGTTACCTCCGTCATCGAACAGATCGATCCCAATTTCAGCTCCTTCAGTCAACTCGTAAGAGAGTTGACTTCTTTGAAGATCTTACAAGGGACTGCACTTCCTAAGAAGTTGCAAAGCCTCGTCTCTTTAATTAAACAGAATGGCTCACAATCGGCCCTGATCCAGAAGCACCAAACCAAACTTCCCGCTCCTACTCTCAGAGAACAGAATGCCTATCGGAATGCAACGGAGAAATTTTTTAATTTCATTGCAAACCCCGGGGTAGAGACGTCGCGCAGCTTCTGGAATGAGATCGACGAACCCTTGAGAAAAGAGATTGTAAACGATGTCATCAAACAGTTTGTCGCCACCCCAACGGCCACCTTTTTATCCGATTTCAACGAACACCTAAACTGCCGCCTGCCTCAAATCCTGCACGACTCTCTCCAAGACAACTCTCTCATCCTTGCCAACTCCTGCTTTGAGCGGCTTAGGGAAGTGCTTGAAAATCCCGGCCTGCACTTTTCGAACCTCTACGATCAAGTAATCCGGCTTGTCAATGAACAGGCCAAAGAGCTCGCGGAGTCAAGAAAAAGGGCTCAATCCCTGTTTAATGAACTAGACGTCTGTGTGAAGAAGTTGGGAAATGCGCCTCAAAGCAAAAAGAATTATCTAAACCAGCTTAAAAGCGAGCTCTCGACACGGATCCTCTCAGAGATTGAAAGCGAACTTAAACCTGCAGAGCCCCAGAAATCTATCGCCGAACTCAAGCGGCTCAAACAGGGCCTCTTGGCCTTCCAAGCCTCCCCTCTTAAAGAGAGTCTGGAAAACACCCATTCCCTTCATGCAGCCATCGAAAACTGGTTGCTTGAGTTAGAAAAGGCCCTAGATCGGTCCGACCGGCTCTCAACATTCGAACAAGAAGCTTCCTCTCTTCAACCGCTCCCTTTTATGACTCAGCTGGCGCTCTATAACACCTTTTGCAAGCGCAATCACCTCTCGAATGCGCACGCACCACTGTCCCCGCCCGGGGCCTCTCTTCTTAACATCTTAAGCAAAGCTAAAGATGCCGCCGCCTTCTCTAACGCCTCACTATCCGATCTTGAGGAAAAAGAGCTTAAGAGCTGTATGGACGCTTTAGACACCCGCCAACAAGAAGAGTCAAACCTCTTGCCGGAGCTAAAAAAAGAGCTTACCAATAGAATTGTTGCAGGAATAGAGGCTTATATCCCAACACTTAAAGATCAGAAAAGCGTCGAGAACTATCTGCAGCTCGAAGAGGGGCTTTCGACCTTCCTTTCATCTTCTTTAAAAGGCGAGGCCGAAGAGCACCTTCTGGAATGCATCACCGAATCCCTGGCAACCCTCTCTCGGAGCTTTTCTTTGGACATCCGCACAAATGTTTTTTGGCAACAAAAGGTGCGCGCGCTCTCTCCGCTCTCCTGGATGACACAACTGCGGCTCTATGCATTCTTAAGCGATCCGCAGACGGCCCTCCTTTTAGAAAAAGAAGGATCTGCTGCCGAAAGAACACTCTCCTTAGACTTCAAAGACGCATGCGGGACGGGAGAGGTTGCGTTTCCGCAAGAACCGGCCGAAGCTGCAAACGGCTTCAATGAAGAAGAGATGACTCCCGAAGAGTGGGTCCGCTCTTCTAAAAATGAACTGGTGGAAAGCATCTATCTTCACGAACATCCTTTAGAAGAGAGCTACTCCGCTCGCTTGAACGCGCTTGCCGAAGAGCTGCTCGCACTCTGGCTTCCCGAAGAAGAGCTCAATAAGGGCGATGGATTTACTAAACTCATCGGGAAGCTTCGTTTACCTCAAGAGCACAAGGATCTGACAGAGCGTGCGATCCGAGATCTTCCCCGCTCCATCCTGCAGGGCTATTGGAATGATGAGACGCAGAACCTTTTCGAAACGGCCCTCCGATCTCCTGCCGCCAGAAAGATCCTCGAGATCCTCATGACATTCTTAACGGTTCAGAGAATCCGCCCCTTTGTCAAAAACCTCTTTATCCAGGGATTAGGCGCTCTCTTTCAAAACTTTTCAGACCCGAAGAGACTAGACGATCTGATGGCAACCTCTCTGTTGCCGCAGATCAACTCCCTCTTGCTCCCTCTTCTTCTAAAG